>DYPM01000041.1 GCA_020719895.1 Sulfurovum sp.
ATATATAGTATTTTAAGATTGATCATAACTGTAGCTATATCTTGAGGTGGATTTTTAGCAGTGATCCTAAATCGTAGAAGAATTGTATCAAAGCTTATACAAAAAATCTCTGATTTCACATTTTCGTAAGCTTTAGATGGTTATGATGTATTCTACTTTTTACAATAAAGGCAATCTATAACAATGGGAAAAAAAATCAAAAATATCATCACTGGTGAAGAGATCACCAAACCCGATCCAGTAAATGAAGAGGTGAAATTTGATGGTGGTGTGATGATAACAGAGACCGACACAGCAGGAATTATCACGTATGCTAATCGTAAATTTAGAGATATGACAGGCTACACTAAAGAGCAGTTGATAGGTTCACCACACAACATTAACCGCCATCCTGATATGCCAAAAGCAGCATTCAAAGGAATGTGGGAAACAATCAAAAGCGGTTACTACTGGGAAGGATTTGTACGCAATATGCGTTCTGATGGGAAATATTATGATGTTGTGGTGTGGATCAAACCAAAACTTGATGAAAACGGTAAAATTATCGGCTATATCGCTGGACGTAAGATTCCAGATCCTGATCTCATGCAACGCGCACTCGATAGATATAAAGTGATGAAACACGATGAAATGTAATTAGATTTTATGTGCTTTTTTGCAAAAGTATATAAGATTGGCCACAAAGGAGATAAAAGAATGTCGTTTTTGAATGAGTTTTGGCTGTGGTGGCACTGGATAGTGCTTGGTATGTTTTTTTTGATAATTGAGCTGATGATTGGTACTTTTTTTATCATAGGATTTGGAATCGCAGCGATTTTGGTCGGTGTGATGGCATGGTCTTTTGATACTTCATTCAATGCTGAACTGTTTGTATGGACTATATTTTCAATCATTGCCATTGGAATATGGTACAAGTGGTTTAGAGAGCCTGATATTAGCGATAGCGGGCAATCCAATTATCGACTTGATACTATAGGAACGGTACAAGAGGCGATTGCACCTCACAGTCGTGGCAAAGTAAAATTTGACAATCCTGTACTGGGAAATAGCGTATGGCACGCCACCGCACAAACTGATATTTCTCCAAAAACTCGCGTCAAAATTGTTCGTATCAATGGACAACTTATCGAAGTCGCACCACTATAAATAAAGGAAAAAATATGGAAGCATTCAATCTACTTATTGTATTTGCAGTTTTAGTTATTATCACTCTCAAAATGGCGATACGTATCGTGCCTCAAGGAGAGGAGTGGATCGTGGAGCGTCTTGGAAAGTTTCACACTACGCTTGTTCCAGGGCTTAACATTGTCGTCCCCTACCTTGATACTATTCGTGCACGTGTTTCGACGCGTGATCTTATTTTGGACATTCCAAGACAAGAAGTGATTACCAAAGACAATGCTGTCATTCATACCAATGCCATTACTTTTGCTCGCGTGACCAATCCACGCGATGCGATTTATGGTATTGAGGATTTCAAAACTGCCATTCAACAGTTGGTGATGACCACTTTACGTTCGATTCTTGGTGAAATGGATTTAGATCAAGCCCTCTCCAATCGTGAACAGATCAAAGCAAAACTCAAAGATTCGATTCTTGAAGATGTCGCCGATTGGGGCGTGACAATCAAATCAGTAGAGATACAAGATATCAATCCAAGCCCTTCAATGCAAGCTTCAATGGAGCGACAAGCTGCCGCTGAAAGAGAAAGACGAGCAATCGAAACTACCGCAGAGGGTAATAAAAACGCAATGATTCTTGAAGCCGAAGGGAAGCTCGAAGCCTCCAAACGAGAAGCTCAAGCCCAAATTGCTCTTGCTACTGCATCTGGAGAAGCGATTCATATCATTACTCGAAATATTCAAGACAAAGAGTTGCCTGCGATGTTTCTTTTGGGTGATCGCTATGTGAGTATGCTTGAAAAAATGAGTAAAAGTCCTAATGCGAAGTTTGTCGTCTATCCTGCTGACTTGCAAGAGGCAATAAAAGGAATGCTTGGTGGCGTTTTCAAAAAATAGTAGAGGCGGTGTTTTGTATAATGCGACTCAAATCAATCTTTAGCAACAGTTTTGGCACTCTTATCTCACGTATTACAGGACTTGGACGAGATGTTCTTATGGCATCGGCTCTTGGTGCATCAATATGGAGCGATATGTTTTTTGTTGCATTCAAACTTCCAAATCTCTTTCGTCGTATTTTTGCCGAAGGAGCATTCACTCAATCATTTATGCCTTCATTTATCGCCTCACGCAACAAAGGTACTTTTGCTACGGCGATTTTTCTGCGATTTCTGCTTTTTTTGACAGCATTTTCGCTCATCATTACTATTTTTCCCGAACCAATCACCAAACTCCTTGCGTGGGGATGGTCGTGGGAACTTATCGAAGAGACTGCACCGCTTACTGCGATTAACTTTTGGTATCTTGATCTTATATTTATCGTTACTTTTTTGGGAACACTTTTGCAGTATAAAGAGCATTTTGCAACCACTGCTCTTTCGACGACACTGCTTAATATTTCAATGATTTTTGCACTCTATCTTTATATGAAAGCTGATCCCAAAACAGTCGCTTATGCTCTAAGTTTTGCAGTAGTGATTGGTGGTTTTTTGCAAGTGATAACCCATCTTTATTCGTTACGAAAACATCGTCTTGATAGGCTTCTTATTGGTGGATGGAAATACCGAAATATCAAAGATGTGACTGAAGAAAAGCAGAAATTCACTCAACTTTTTATCCCATCAGTATGGGGAAACTCCACGACACAAATCTCTGCTTTTATTGATACGATACTTGCTACATTTTTAGTTACAGGATCGGTCTCTTATCTATTTTATGCCAACCGAATCTTCCAACTTCCTCTTGCACTTTTTGCGATAGCCACAGCAACTGCACTTTTCCCCGCTATATCAAAAGCAATCAAAAACAATCAAGAAGAAAAAGCGTATGCAAGTCTCTCTAAAGCATTTTGGCTTCTTTCTTTTTTGCTTGGATTTGCGACTATTGGTACTGTTTTGTTGGCCGAACCAATTATCGCACTGCTTTTTGAAAGAGGAAAATTTGGTGAGGCTCAAACACTTCAGACTGCACAAGTGCTACAAATGTATATGATTGGTCTTTTGCCATTTGGATTGGCAAAACTCTTTTCGCTCTATCTTTATGCAACGCATCGTCATTTTAAAGCTGCTAAATTTTCTCTTTATTCGCTTATCACTTCAGTTACGGGTTCGTTGTTGCTAATGCAATCTATGGGAGCTTCTGGTATTGCTTTGGCGGGAAGTCTTGGCGGATGGGTACTTTTGGTATTTACAATCAAAGAGGTTGGATTGGAAAAACTTTGGATTATTCTTCGCTCTAAATACTCTTTTTATTTTATAGTTTCGATGGCTCTTTTTAGTCTAATGGTTTGGCAATTTGAAAAATTTGCATAATATATCTCAAAAACAAACCTGTTTGATTGGAGTGTATAGCATCAAAATAAAGGTTAATTATGGAAGATAAAATCATACTTATCGCATTGCCAATACTTATTGTAATATCTCCTTTTGTTTCGCAAATAATAAAAGTTCCTATTGCAGCAGTTGAGATACTTTTTGGAAGTATATTTGGTTATTTTGGTCTATTGAATGAAAATGAGTTTTTTTATTTTTTATCCAAAATTGGATTTTTATTTTTAATGTTTCTTGTTGGTATGGAGATAGATCTCAAGCGGTTTGCCTTGTCAGAAAAAAGATTCTTGAAAAGAACAATTCTTTATTTTTTAATCCTCTATTTTTTATCTTTTGTTCTGTGTGCTTTTTTTGAGCTTAATATTGTTTATTTTGTTTTATTTCCTATTTTTTCACTTGGTATGTTGATGATACTATTGAAAGAGTATGGGAAAAATCATAAATGGTTGGCTTTGGCATTAAGCATAGGAATGGTTGGTGAATTGGTGAGTATTTTGGCACTAACAATATTGAGTAGAAGTTTGCAAGGCGTTTTTGGTTTTGAATTTATTGAAGAGATAGTGTTATTGTTTTTCATTTTGATGTTTTTTTATTTTTTATTTAAAGTCACTAAGATTTTATTTTGGTGGTTTCCAACACTTAAAACATCTATTATGCCTCATGATGATATGAAAGAACAAGATATTCGGTTTTCAATATCTTTGGCAATAATGATGGTTGGGCTTATGGTGTATCTTCATATTGATTTGGTTTTGGGTGCATTTTTGTCGGGTATTTTTATATCTACATTTTTTAGTCATAAAGTGGGTTTACACGAAAAGCTCTCTTCGCTTGGTTTTGGTTTTTTTGTTCCTGTGTTTTTTATTTATGTTGGTTTCACACTTCCGCTGGAGGCGTTTTCAAATTATCAGACTATGATGCATGCTTTGTTTGTTATCGTCATTACTGTATTGATTCGGATTTTAACCTCGCTTGTCTCGTTTTTGGGATATCTTAATCTCAAAGATACGATTTTGTTTGCATTAAGCACTTCGATGCCATTGACATTTACCGTTGCAGTTGCTACGGCGGGATTTCAAGCGGAGGCAATCACTCAAGAGCAATATTATGCTTTTATTATTGCAGGAATAGTTGGATCTATTGGCATTATGGTAGTTATCAAAATGATATATTTACATTTTGCTAAACTTTAAATCAACATAGGAGATATTTTATAAAATATACTTTTTGCAAAACAAAAAGTTCAAGCAGAAAGTGCAAAAACATCACGCTGTAGACCTGATTTTATCAAAGGTTTAAATCTTATTTTTATAAAAAATGGAATGTAATATTATGCATACTCGTGAAATAAAAATTATTTTGACAAGTTTCGTTGTGCTGATTTTAATCGGTGCATTTCTTTTGCTGCTTCCTATTTCTCATAGAGGTGTTTTGAGTATTGTTGATGCTCTTTTTACCTCTACTTCTGCGGTTTGTGTGACAGGTTTGATTGTCAAAAATACGCCTGTTGATTTCACTCCATTTGGACAAGCGATTATTTTGCTTTTGATTCAAATAGGCGGGATTGGATATATGACAGCTGTTACTTTTATGGCAGTTATGTTGAGGCAGAAGTTAGGACATAGAGACAGAATGCTACTTAAAGAGTCTCTTAATTATCCTGGAATAGAAGGTTTGGTTCGATTTTTAAAAATTGTGATGACCTCTATTTTGATTATTGAACTGTTTGGGGCAATTATTCTTGCATTACGTTTTTGGGAAGATATGCCTTTGGGGAAATCTTTGTGGTTTGGTTTTTTTCACTCTGTATCAGCATTTAATAATGCAGGCTTTTCACTTTTTAGTGATAATCTTATGCGTTATAGTTCGGATATCGTTGTCAATATTACTATACCTTTTCTCGTTATTGTTGGAGGCATAGGATATATTGTTGTAGTAGAGGTTTATGGACTTCACAAACAAAAAATTCTGCGTATTTCTACACATACCAAAATCGTTTTATCGAGTTATATTATTTTGATAATTTTGGGAATGATTTTGCTTCTTAGTTTGGAATGGGAAAATGCTTTTGCCTCTATGGAGTGGTGGCATAAGATTTTGGCTTCTTGGTTTGCATCGGTAAATTATCGTACGGCTGGATTTAATTCGGTTGATTTTTCTACTTTGAGTGATGCTAATCTTTTTTTTGGTACTTTTTTTATGATGACAGGAGGAGGTCCAGGAGGTACAGCAGGTGGAATTAAAGTCACCGCTGTAGCACTTGCGGTACTTGGAATGTGGTATACGCTTAGAGGAGATTCTAAAGTACATATTTTTGGTAGAAGTATCTCAACGTATCAAGTCAATAAAGCATTTTCAATTATTTTAATCTCATCAGTTTATGTTGTACTTTCGACTGTGATATTGAGCGAAATAGAGAAATTGCCATTTTTAAGAATGTTGTTTGAAGTATGTTCCGCATTTGGTACAGTTGGACTTTCGACTGGAAATGGTGATGTGTTAAGCTACAGTGCACTTTTTAGTGATGCAGGCAAAATAAACATTATGATATTGATGTTAATGGGAAGAGTTGGAGTGTTTGCTTTTACAGTTTTTATTATTGGAAAAGCAGTTGAAAGCAGAATCAAATACGCAGAAGGAAGAATTATTTTATGAATAAACAATACGCCGTCATTGGATTGGGTAAGTTTGGATTTAATGTTGCCAAAGATTTGGCTTTACAAAATTTAGAAGTGATAGCAGTAGATATAAAAGAAGAGCATATTAGAGATATTAGCGAGTATGTACAAGATGCTTTGATATTGGATTCTACAGATATCAATGCTCTCAAAGAAGCGGGCATTGGACAAGTAGATGTCGCTATTGTAAGTATTGGAAGCAATATCGAATCGAGTCTTCTTACTGTTATGGCACTCAAAGAGCTTGGCGTTCAATCCATTGTTGCCAAAGCGATTACTCGTGTACACGGACAAATACTTTCCAAAATAGGTGCAACAAAAGTAGTCTATCCTGAGATGGAAACCGCCAAAAGATTAGTCAAAAAAATGATAGAAAATATGCACTACGAGACAATCAATCTCTCTATCACAATGAAAATCGCCAAACTAACCGTACCCAATTTTTGGGTTGGTATATCTATATTATCTCCTACATTTGAAACAGAGTATCATCTCAAACCAATTGCATACAAACATCAAGGAGAGTGGCACACGCAATTTGAAAAAAATGATATTATTGAAAAAGACGATATTATCGTTGTCATTGGAGACAACGAATACATAGAAGTATTGAGTAAAAATATCAAAAATCTAAATGATTAACGATTGAATCCTCCCAAGGAGATTAAGAGAGTTTTGCTACTATCGCACATTCAAAAGCAAAACAGAAGGAAAATTAATGAAGTTAAAATACAAATGGTTAATTATCATAATGCTCTTAAGCGTGACAAGCAATGCGAAAGATTGTCAAGCGATTCTTTCTGGAAAATCGCCTCTTTCTACTGAACCAATCTCCAAACATATGGATTGTATCGCAGAGAGTATGTCAAAATCAATGAAAGGCAAACTCCCAAAACGTATTGATAAATTCACTCGATTTGATAGCATCACCAATCATTCCAATAGGTTGATTTACCAATACACACTCCTCAATGGATTTGAAAAGTTAGTCAAAAATAACTTCAAACCATTTGCTCAAAATATCACTGGAACACTTAAACTGCAAACGTGCATGGGAAATATGGGAACACTCATTCAAAATGGTTTAATCGTCCAATATCTCTATAAAACTGAAGACAACATAATAAGAGCTAATACAATAATCGATAATCAAAAGTGCCAATCAGTCTATAGTGCAATCTCCAAAGAGTGATATTTTATTGAATTAGTTTCATTAGATATTCGATACGCTTGAGATCTTCAAGTACCTCTTTTTTGGTATATGGGTTTTTGAGTAGATATGTTGGATGATAGGTTGGGATAAGTGTGTAGTTTTCGTACTGCATTACGTTGCCTCTTATTTGAGAGAGTGGCGTTTCGTCTCCTGTGAGATAACGATATGAGATTGGTCCTAATGTTACAATGATTGAAGGTGCGATGAGTTTGATTTGTTGTAGCAAGTAGGGTTTGCAACTGTATATTTCAGATGGAGTTGGAGTGCGATCATTGTATGGTCGGCACTTTACTATAGGCGTAACATAAACCTCGTTTGGAGAGATTTTGAGTACATTAGTAAGCATATTTTGAAACATCTCTCCTGATTTGCCTACGAATGGTTTGCCTTGATTCTCTTCGAGTGTCGTTGGTGTTTCTGTGATAAAAAGCAGTTTTGCGTGCAAATCTCCTTCGCCAAAAATGACGCGAGTGCGAGATTTGCTGATATCACAGAGATGACATTGTGATGCTTGAATTTTGAGTTGATCAATATTTTGAGGCAATAGAAGTGGTGTATCTTCTTTGTTAAAAGCTATAAGATTGGTGTAGCGATATCCAAAATATTTATACATATATAGTTGTTTGAGAAGGAGTGCGTTTTTGA
Source organism: Sulfurovum sp. (assembly GCA_020719895.1). Classification (GTDB taxonomy): domain Bacteria; phylum Campylobacterota; class Campylobacteria; order Campylobacterales; family Sulfurovaceae; genus Sulfurovum. The sequence continues at coordinate 7,985 of DYPM01000041.1, forward strand.
GATGTGTCATGATGATTTAGCCTATAGCGATGGTGATATTTCCAATAGTGCGGATATGAAGTAGGTTCTCTTCGATAGTCACAATATCACCATCAAGTTCGATGATATTGTGATAACTTTTAAGATCTATAGTCATATCTTGTACTTGACCGTAAAATCCTCCAAATTTTCTGATCCATTTGATTGGTGTAAAAATAAAAAATTTACGACGGCTCATTAGCATAAATGGTGTAAACAAAAAATGCAAAGGCAACATCATTACCAACGTAAAAATATATCTCAAAGCACCAAACTCAATCCATCCAAATCGCAATGTCTCTGCGATGATGATATGCTGTAAATCTCCCATATTGCCTGCACTAAAAAGAAAAAAGTGCTGATTGAGTTTGTGAAAATGTTGTGTAGATGTAATAATCGACTCTTCGTGTGCTATTTTTTTGAGTATCTGTTGGATTTGTGAAGTGCCGTGAAGTTTGGCGATTAGATTGAATGAGTCTGTTGGATTTATGATAAATACAGTATCAATATAAGTTGTGTAGAGTTTTTGGAGTACACGCCGAATCGTGCCATCTCCACCATGGATAATCGCATAATCATATCTATCAATATCGGTTTGCTTCATAAGATCAAAAAGAGAGATAGAGACAATATCCAATCCTTCATAGTGCAGTGTTTTGCCGATGGAGAGTAGTTTCATCGTGACTCCTACTAATAAATTTTGTACAATCCAAACAAGTTTAGATTGTACAAGTTTGCTAAAGCTTTGCCTTTGGCAAGAGAGGAGTCATTTTGACTCCTATAGACTTTTGGGTCGTAGGTGGAATAATTTACAATAGGCTACAATTATAACCATGAAAATTGAAAACGAAGAAGATTTAGATAATTTTGTCATTTGTCGCAGGTGTCATACGCTACACAAAGTGCTACCGTTGCATGATGGTTTTAAGGCGTGCTGTAGTGAATGCGGTGCGTTGCTTTATCGTTTTGATAGTCGATTGGTGGAGCATGGATTGGCGTGGAGTATGACTGCATTACTCTTTTTTTTTGTGGCAAATTTTTTCCCGATTGTGCAGATTGAAGTACTTGGCAATACACAATTTGTAACTATTCCTATGATGCTTGAGGCACTTTTTGAACAAGAGTTTTATATTGTAGGTTTTGTTTGTTTGTTTATTGTTTTTCTTTTTCCTTTGGGAACTTTTGTCATTTATGGTGTGCTTTTTTTGCTTTTATTTTTTCAAAAGGGAGAACGTAGCATTGGTAAACTTTTGGTGTTGCTTTCGCATCTTAAACCATGGAATATGGTAGATATTTTTTTGGTGAGTATTTTGGTCTCATTAGTTAAACTAATCGGATATGCTCAGATTCATATTGGAACTTCATTTTGGGCGTTGGTGTTGTTTGTATTGGTTGATATTTATATCAACAAAACACTCCATCTTTCTGAAATTTGGATATTGCAAAAAGTCCGTTTTAAAAAGGAAATAGAGTGATTGAAATTGAACCTCATCATTTGATTCGTTGTCCTCATTGCGATGCGGTGAATATCAATAAAACCAAAAAAAACAGATGCCGAAGATGTCACTCTGATATTTATCCCTACAGCAATTTCAATACTGAAAAGAGTTGGGCATTTTTGGTGACTGCGATGATCGCCTATATTCCTGCCAATCTCTATCCTATATTGATCACCAATAAATTTGGCGTTATAGAGGAAAATACGATTATGGGCGGTGTGATAAGCTTATGGGAACACGGCTCTTATCCTATTGCGTTGATTATCTTTTTTGCATCAATGGTGATTCCGATTATGAAGTTTTTGATTTTGATTTATTTGATGATAAGTGTAAAATATCCAATCAAAAAAGAGACAAAAACCAATAGATATAAACTCTATTTTTTTACAGAATTGATAGGACCGTGGTCGATGATTGATGTATTTGTGGTTGTGTTGCTAATGGCATTGATACATCTTAGTAGTATTGATATTTTTGCAGGTACAGCAGCTACTGCATTTGCAATTTCGGTTGTGTTTACACTATTTGCAGCACATGCTTTTGATGAACAGTTGATAGCTGGAAAAAATCCTAAAGGAGAGATATGACACACACTATTCCAACAATCAAAACATCCGATAAGTTTGATTTTTTTACTTCGATATGGATTGTGCCTATCGTAGCTCTTTTTATCGCATCGTGGTTGGCATATCAATACTACGACGAATTAGGACCTGAAATAAAAATCACTTTCCCAAGCAATCAAGGACTCAAAGCGGGACAGAGTCTTGTCAAATACAAAGATGTTCCTATCGGCAAAGTGACAAAAATCACTCTTGAATCAGAAGGAGAAGGCGTCATCGTCTATGTGAGAATGGACAAAACCGCCACCAAATATCTCAATGAAAACAGTGCCTTTTGGATCGTAAAACCAGAAGTAACAATAGGTGGCGTAAGCGGACTTGATACACTGATTACAGGAACGTACATCGGAATGTACACCAAAAAAGGCGAAGAGAGTATCAGAAACTTCAGAGGATTAAACACCCCTTTTAGAGAAGATAGTTTGGGAGAGTATTTTCATCTCAATGCTTCAGAGAGTTTTAATATCAAAGAGGGAACTCCTGTCTATTTCAAAAAAATCGAAGTGGGAAAAGTGGAGTATCGCACTTTGTCGTTAGATGGAAAAAGTATTGATTTTTTTGTTTTTATTGAGAGTCAATATGTATCTTATATTCACACCGACTCTAAGTTTTGGATGAATAGCACTCTTGATGCTGATATATCCAACGGACATCTTAATATCAATATTGCACCGCTTACGCATCTTATTCAAGGTGGTCTCTCTTTCTCTTCAAGCGGACAAGACGCGTCAGACAGTGTGCCTAATCTGTTTGTTTTTCATCTTTTTGACAATCAAGCCGCCGCAGAAAAAAAATTAGTCAGTCGCGGAAAACATATCTATCATAACTATGAAGTACACTTTCCATACTCTATCGCCAAACTTGATAATGGTGCATCAGTAGTTTATCAAGGGTATAACGTCGGTGAAGTCATCGACACTACAACCTACTACAACGCCTCGCAACATAACGTGCATGGCGTCGTACGATTAAAAATAGATATGTCATTTTTTCAAGATATCAACGACACCTCACAAGATGGAGAGATTAATTTTAAAGAAGCGATTGATAAAGGACTCGCAGTAGCACTATCGCCAATAGATCCTATCAGTGGAAGTATGCGTATTGATCTTCAATTTGCAGATTCCAATCTCACTACTCTATCTCGACACTATTCCTACTCTAATGTCGCTTTGCCTGTAATTAGCGAACAACCAAAAGATGTAATAGTGCGTTTTGGAGAGCTGATAGACAAAATGGATACACTTTTGATATCTATCAATCAATTGGTCGATAGCACCAAAAAGCCGTTGATTGACTCACTCAAAGATTTCAATCAATCAATGCACGACATCAAAACACTTACATCACAAAAAAGCTTCAAAAAGATGCCACAAACTATCGAAAAAACACTCAAACAGTTGGATACGACACTCCAAAAAACACAATATCTCATGGAGAGTTACAGCGGTGAATCACTCAAAGGACAACAGTTAAGCCAAATGATGCACGCTATCACTCAAACCACAGAAGAGCTAAATACTCTACTCAAACTGCTCAATCGCAAACCAGAAGCACTACTGCTTGGAGATGACTAATGACTCTACACTATCTATTTATATTCACGACACTTTTGTTTTTTGCAGGATGTAGTGGCAACCAGAGTTATTTTTTACTCTCGACACCAACACAACCAAAAAAAGTCTATCACGCACCAAAACTTTCGATAGGAGTCCAACATCTTACTTTGCCTGATTATATGAAAAAACACAAACTCACTATCGCTACTTCAAGCAGTGCGATTACGCAGATAGAGAGTGCAGTGTGGGGAGAGGATTTGGATAATGGATTAAAACATCGAATGATCTCTTTTTTGCAAAAAAAGTTTCAAAATCCACAAGTCTATCTCTATCCGTGGAGTGTTTATAGTAATCCAACGGTGACAATTGATATAAATATTCATCGTTTTGTCCCGCAAAATGAACGTGTTTATTTGGACGCGAGTTGGACGCTATATATAAATGCTACACATAAAAATGAAGCGTATAGATTTGCAGGATCTCTTCCTTTTGTTTCACAAAATCCTGCCGATATCGTTGATGCAATGCACCGAACTTTTGGACTTTTTGAAGAGTCGGTCGCAGGATCTATAGCCATAAATACAAAAGAGACAAAATGAAACCAATCTATCCACTGAACGTACAAAACAATTTTCACTTCAATAGCTCTCCGCGAGATTTTACAGTCGAAGAGATACCTCTTTACACTTTTAGTGGCGAAGGAGAACATCTCATTCTTAAAGTACGCAAAAAAGAGTTGACAACATGGGAGATGATAGAGATCTTCTCTTCTGCTTTAGGTGTTCCTAAAAATCAAATTGGATATGCAGGACTCAAAGACAAACACGCGATGACTATTCAATACATTTCATTGCCTGCAAATAGCGAAACCAAACTTGCACAATTTTCTCATGAAAATCTCAAAATTCTCGACACTACACGTCACAACAACAAAATACGCGTAGGGCATCTAAGTGCTAATCGCTTTTCAATGCGTCTCAAAAAAGTAGGCGGTATCGAACGAGACAAACTTAACTCCACATTAGAATGGATAAAACAAAACGGCATTCCAAACTACTTTGGAAATCAACGCTTTGGCACCGATGGCAACAACTGGGAAGATGGCAAAAAACTCATCGACGGCACACTCAAAATCCGCGACAAAAAAACACGTGAATTTTTGATCTCTGCGTATCAAAGCTACCTTTTTAATGGTTGGCTCTCCAAACGTATGGAGTTAAGTCATCTCTTAGATCACTTCAGTGAAGAGGAGAGTGAAAAAGTGATGGGACTACCCAAAGGAACACTTGCAAAAGTCAAAACACAACCGCACTTTTTTAAACTCCTTGAAGGTGATGTGATGATGCACTATCCACACGGAAGACTCTTTTTGGCAGATGATTTGATGGCTGAAGCGGTTCGTTTTGCGTCACTCGATATCGCACCCACAGGTCCAATACCAGGAAATCGCGAGAAGAGAGCCGAGGGAGTCGCCTCCTTGATCGAAACTCCATTTATGCAAAAAGTACCAGCAGACGGCGGACGACGTTACGCGTGGATTGGTGTGCGTGATATTTCCCATCGCTATATCGAAGAGAAGGCTCACTACGAACTTGAATTTACATTGCCCAAAGGCTCTTATGCGACCAATCTACTCGATGTATTAAGAGGCAAAAAAGATGATGGAAGTTTTGAAGAGTGATACAAATATGAAAGAGATAGATAAAAAAAGTTTACTCAAAGCAAAACAACTTTTTGAGAGTAGAGATATTGAAAAAATAGAGGTTGGAACTGTGGTTGGACTACAAGATATTCACCGTTATATTTTTGATGATTTATATGAATTTGCTGGAAAAATAAGAGAACAAAACATCTCAAAAGGAAATTTTAGATTTGCAAATGCAATGTATCTCAAAGAGATTTTAGTCAAAATTGAACAGATGCCACAATGTAGTTTTGAAGAGATACTTCAAAAATATGTAGAGATGAATATTGCCCATCCATTTTTAGAAGGCAATGGAAGAAGTATGAGAATTTGGCTCGATATGATGTTTAAAACATCTCTTAAAAAAGTAGTCAATTGGCAATATGTAGATAAAACAAAATATCTTCAAGCGATGGAACGAAGTCCCGTAAATGATCTAGAACTTAGTGTATTGATTCAAGATAATTTAACCGATAAAGTCGATGAAAAAGAGACGATTTTCAAAGGAATTGAACAATCCTATTTTTATGAGACATAATACTAAAAATATAACTACATCAAAGATAAACCAATGAAAAAAACCCAATACCAAAAAAACATCTCACTACTAAACCAATGGGCGAAAGCATACTATCAAGACGACAACCCTATAGCAAGTGACGAGGAATACGATAAATTAAGTCGTGAAGTTTTAGATTTTGAACGAAACAATCCAAACGATATCAATCCAATTTCCCCGACACA
>DYPM01000042.1 GCA_020719895.1 Sulfurovum sp.
ATTTCTCTTACATGCTGGTAAGTTCAAAGCATTAGAGTGATAGGTTTGACACATCTTTTAAATCCTTTTTTGGTTTAAAGATTTTATTTGATTGTTGTTTTTCTATCGCTTGTATTTATGAAGATAGGCAACCATAATATGGTGAAACTGGACAGATAGTTAATAAAAATTTAGCGTGAATCTATTTTTTGATAATACGACACTACGCGTTCATCTACTCGGATCAAACGTTTTAAGTAGTGTCTTAGTTCGCCTTTAGAAAAATCTATTTTGAGATGATGCGGATTGGTAGCTCTTGAGATTGCTACATAAAACTGGCTTGGAGTGAAGATATTGTCCACATTGCACACCAAATGATCAATACTCATTCCTTGCGATTTGTGAATGGTGACTGCATAGGCAAGTTTGATTGGAAATTGTGATAAGGTCGCTAAGGTTATATTTTTGGTTTTGTCATTATCCACTTCTATATGAATGAGGTCAAAATCATGACGCTCAACTCTTACAAAACTCTCTTCTTTTTCTATCAGCAAATACTCCTCTTCGATTTTATGAAGAACGCCTCTTTCGCCATTGACATATTTTCCCCATTTATTGACAGTGAACAGTACAGGAACGCCCTCTTTGAGTGTTAGCTGATCTAAGACGGGAAGTGAACTACGCCAACTATCCAAACGTTTTTGTGGCACTTCTCCAAACTGTTGCAACTGTGCAAATAAAATTGTTTCATCGCTTTTTAACGCATCGATTTTGAGACGGTTCATCTCCTCCACTTCTGCATTACGTCCAAAGAGATAAGTAGGATTTGGTTCTGCAAGAGAGTTTTGCGAAAGTCTATCAAGATAATTTTCCACCTCATCATCACATACACCACATCGTACTTTAGAGAGTATATTTGTGAAGTGTGTATCTTTGGTGCGTTTCATTTGGTCTAAAACCACCACAAAAAACTCAAAACGCTCCCACGCCATACTCTCGAAAGCATAAAGCCGTTCTCCAAAAATATCATTGCGTTCATTTTGTCGTATTGGTGGTATTTGAAAAAAATCTCCAACCACCATCAGTTTGCCAAGATAACCGCTACTTTTGAGTCGATACGCGATCATATCAAGCAGATCACTACTCACCATAGAAATCTCATCGATAATAATCAATTCAGTTGCTTTGAGTATTTTTTTGAGTTCAGCAAGGCGTTTTTTGGCGTATTTGTCATATTTGTTTAGCTCTTCAAGCGATGACGCGATACCAAAACCAAAAAAACTATGAATCGTCATTCCCCCAATATTTACCGCACTCACTCCTGTAGAACCCAACGCGATAACGCCTCTTTTTGTGTTGTGATAGTGTTCTATCACTTCATTAGTGAGATAGCTTTTGCCAACGCCTGCACCGCCTGTGAGAAAAAGATTGTGAGTTTCAAGCTGTTGGAGTATTGAACCCTTTGAAAAATCAGAGGATTTAATAGAGCGACCATTCGCAAGAGCCGTCTGCTGAAGACCTAATTTTGAGCTTTGCTCAAAATTTGAGCATTTTTCAGAATGTTCTATTTGTGTTTTGTCCATCTTTTTTCTCTTGATTTGAGGTATCACATTGACGTTTGAGAGAAGGAAGTTCTATCTCAAGATAGACAATCTCTGTAAGAATATCTTGACGAAATTTATCCATTGGAGAGCGAATGGCGTAGTAAGCCCATCTTCCATCACGCTTGACATACAAAAAACCTGCATCTTTGAGAATCTTCAGATGACGTGAAATACGCGATTGCACCATTCCAAATGACTGTTCCAATTCACAAACGCAAACGGTTTCGTGCATCTTGATAAAACGCAACAGTTTTAGTCTCGTCTCATCGTTTAATGCCCCGATAGTTTGTAAAAAATCTTCCATCATTTTTTCATCTTTATTTTTTATAGACAAGCAAAAAAAGCCCCAAAAAAAGCGAAGATACAAGAATGATCGAAGCACCAGAAGTGATATTATAGAGATATGAAACCGCAAGTCCTGTAAGTGTAAAAAGTGTAGCAATGCCTCCTGCGTAGAGCATCATCGTAGATAGAGAGTTTGAGAGTCTCTCGGCGATATAGACAGGAATCGTAAGGAGTGCTATCACTAAGATAAGTCCCACCACTTTGATAGCGATCACCACAGTAAGTGCCGAAAGTACCAAAATGAGCGTATAAAAAAATGGCACATTGACACCACGCAACGTAGCATATTCACTATCATAAGAGACTGCCAAAATATCTCTATAACGCAATCCTACTACACCCATAATCATCACCAAAAGCCCTGTCATATAGTAAAGATCAGCACGACTTACTGCTAAAATAGAGCCAAAAAGATAACTCATCATATCGACATTGTATCCCGCAGAAAGGTCGATAAGTACAATCCCAATCGCCATTCCCACAGCCCAAATTAGACCGATAAATGTATCAATGCGGTGTTTGTGACGCAATGTAAGCATCGCAATCAAAAGTGCCGTCGCTACAGCAAAAAATGAAGCTCCCAAAAAGATAGGCAAACCCAAAAAAACAGCCAAACCAATTCCGCCATAAGAGGCGTGAGCGATACCGCCTGCTAAAAAAACCATCCGATTGACCACCACTAAAGATCCGATAATTCCAGTGGCGATACTGACCAATACACCCGCAATAATCGCGTGTTGCACAAATCCAAATCCAAGTGCTTCTATCATCGAATCTCTTTGGTTTTGGATTGTGTCGTACCCAACATCTGCATTAGTTCTACTTCGCAGAAGTGTTCTTGCGGATTTTGTGGTTTGAGGATTGTTCTTGTATTTGAGATGTCATGAAATGAAAGGGTTTTGTTGATATGAGCAACCTTGTTGGCATACTCCAATATCACCGAAATATCGTGTGTCACCACCACTACAGTGATGCGTTGATGGAGTTCTTTGAGTAGCTCATAAATCTCTCTTTGTCCTTTGACATCAATACTCGCAGTTGGCTCATCAAGAAGTAAAATACGCGGATGAGAGCAGAGTGCACGAGCAATCATCACGCGTTGTCGCTGTCCGCCTGAGAGTGAACCTATTTTTTGGTTGGCAAACTTCTCCATTCCAACTTGTGCAAGAGATCCTATCGCACACGCTTTTTCACTCTCGCCATATCCAAAAAGTGGACGTTTTGCTTCTATGTGTCCCATCATCACCACTTCAATGACACGAATGGGAAAGTCGGTATTGATATTGGTATTTTGTGGTGCGTATCCTATCGTAGAGAGGTTTTTGCATGGTTTCTCGCCCAATACTTTGACTATTCCTTGACGGGTTTTGAGTATTCCTAAGATGAGTTTAAGGAGTGTCGATTTTCCTCCGCCATTAGGTCCTATAATCGCCAAAAAATCTCTCTCTTCAACACGAAGTGAGATATTCTCAAGAATCGTCTCTTTGTCATATCCAAAAGTGAGATTCTCTATCTCAATCACTGACATTGGTTACTTCCCCGCAATCGCATGGGCAAATCGCAGTAGATTTTCACGCCAATTTGCTTCAAGTGGTGAGATTTTGACAACGGGAATCCCAAGCTCTATAGCAATAATCTTCGCTGAAGCATCAGAGAACTCTGGTTGGGTAAAAATAGCACTCACTTTTTTTGCTTTTGCTTCTTTGATAAGTGTGATAATCTCTTTTGGTTTTGGAGATTTACCTTCGATTTCGACTGCCATCTGAACCAATCCGTAGCGTGAAGCGAAATATCCCCACGCAGGGTGAAACACCATAAATGGAGTATTTGGTGCAAGATGTGCAAAGAGTGTTTTGATATCAAAATCAGTCTGCTCTATGGTTTTCAAAAAAGCATCAAAGTTCTTTTGATAGTAGGCTTCGTTGATGGGATCTTTGGTTTTGAGAGTTTCAAATATCTTTGTCGCGATGATTTTGACATTGGCAGGAGAGACCCAAATGTGTGGATCAAGCGTCTCTCTTTCTCTTTCGTTTTTGTCGTGATGGTGGTGTGCTACTATTGGTTGCTTGACAATCTCTTCTGAGAGATCTACGATTTCCATCTCTGTGTTGAGGCTTTTGAATTTAGGAAGCCATGCTGACTCAAACTCCACACCAATCGCAAAATAGAGCGTAGCTGTGGCTATCTCTCTCATTTGCGATGGTTTTGGCTCATAAGTGTGAGGCGAATTGCCTGGCAAAACCATCAACACGGTACGAATCTTCTCGCCACCAATCGCTTCAACAAATGTTTTTTCGGGGAGAATGCTCACACCTACGGTGAGTTTCGCAAAGAGTGTGGTGGACAAAAGAAGTAAAATAAAGATTAATTTTTTCATGGCGAGATAATAGCATAAGAGAGATAAGAAGAGTTTTCTTCTCCTACTTCAAAGAAGGAGTCAAAATGACTCCTTTCTTGCCAAAGGCAAAGCTTTAGCAAACTTGTACAATCTAAACTTGTTTAGATTGTACAAAATTTATTAGTAGGAGAAGAGATGATAATAAAAAAGATTACGGTTGTCCGACGACGCGATTGTTTTCATCTTCTGTATGTTCAAAAAGAGTGATTGTGCCACTATTTTTTGAAGCAGTGACAATATCAATCAGTCCAGCATCTATGAAGTGACCAGTATCTACACTACTTGCACCATCAAGATCATGAGATACGATATAGCGAGTAAATGTGGTGTCACCATTGTTTTTATACCATACAAGATTGTCAGAGTCTCGCATTGTTACTGCAATATCACGTTTTTTGTCTTTGTCGATATCAACGAATAGAATTCTAGAAGGATTTTTAAGGCCTGTATCAATATTTGTAGATGGCTCAAAGCTTTTACCATTGTTTTTGTAAAATACCAATTTATCTTTTGAGATAGCAATCACATCTGTTTTGCCATCGTCATCAATATCTCTTGTTGCGACACCACAAGCACCATCAAGTGTGTCCACAATCGTTTTGGTGTAATTGTTTTCACTATCATACCAAGCGATCGTGTTTTTATATGAAGCGATAATATCATACTTTTTGTCATCATTCATATCTGCACCATATACACTTGATGCATCAGATACATTATTGTCAATAATTTTTCTTTCAAAAGATGCAACATTTTTAATAATTTTTTTCTGATAAAGAACGATCGAATCTTTTTGTGCAGTAGCAATCCAATCGATATAGTATGGCTCACCTTCGTTGTATTGCTCTCTTTTTGTATAAAAACTTGAAGTTTGGTTCGCATCTCTATCTATGATAGTCGATTTAGAATCAAAAACGCCATTATTGTTTTTATACCAAGCAATGGTATTTTTATACGCAACGACAATATCATAATGTCCATCTTCGTCAACATCACCAGTAGTTACTCGAGAAACATCAGTAAGTTCTGTGCTAATGTCAGTTTGTGTATAGTTTCCGTCTGTATTCAAACCAAACCATGCAAGCTTATTGAGATCTGAAGATACTGCTATGATATCCAAATCACCATCACCATCTATATCGTCAGATGCGACATCCGAAGCACTCTTAAAGCTATTGGAGACAATAGAAGGTTTAAAGTAACTTTGATCTTCTGTCACTACATATATTTTTTCAGAACCATAAGCAGGTGCATCGGTATATTTAAGTGTGATATCGTAGATATTGTTTTTATCGCTATTGATCAGATTTTCAAAATCGGTAGCTGTTTCAAATACAATAGCTTTCCCGATAGATACACCGTTTTTTGAAGAGTTGGTTTCAGATAAATTATTTTTATCTCCATATAGTGTAAATGTCGCATTTTCGTATGGAGTCACTGAAAATGCTGTTTTTGTGTTTTCAAGTTGAGTGACTACATTCGCATTTTCGTACCATTTGATACTCTCTTGGTTGTTAAATACTGTCAAAACATCTGTTTTTTTGTCATTATTAAAATCAGAAACCAAAACAACTTCTGCTCCACTTGAATTTGAGTCAGTGGAGATATTGTGCGTTTTTGAAAAAGTGCCATTGATATTTGGATACCAAAATACTCTACTGACATCATCTTTTTGAGGAAGTTGTGATGTTACGGCGATAATATCGGTTTTATTGTCATCATTCAAATCTCCCAATGCGATAGACTCAAGAGCGAAAGTAGCACCAAGAAGATGCTCTGTGTAATCTCCGACGTTGCCGTTGTTTTGATACCATGCTACTTGGTTCATTTGTGTGCTGTCACCATCTGTCAATGATGCGACAATATCCAATACACCATCATTATTCATATCTGCTACAGCAATACTTTTGGCTTTTTTATAAGAAGTTTTTTGTTGTGTGGTAGTAAAATTATTATCGTTATTAGATTTACATATACTAATCGCACTCTTTGTTTGTTTTGAAGCTACGATGACATCTACAAATTTATCACCATCGATATCTCGTGCGATGAGTGCTGTTGGATTGTCAATTTCAGCTATTAATTTTTGATCTGAAAATAAATCGTTGCCTTTATTTGAATAGTAAACTACTTTTTCATCATCGATTGCAGCGATAATATCCACCTTGCTATCATCATCCATATCAGCGACATAGAGTGCATTAGTTTTGTTATTATTTTTCTCTATCTTTTCGGAAGAAAAATTTCCAGAGTCGTTATTTTTGTATATCCAAATATCAGATTCTCCTTTGTTACCCGTGATGATATCCATATCTTTATCACCATCGATATCAGCAACATAGATAACCGATACATTGGCTTGAGTGGTAATATTTTTTTCATTCGAAAAACTTCCATTGCCACTATTTTTAAAATAGATAATGCGATCAGGATAACGACTGGAGACAGAAAGAATATCTATGTAGCCGTCTTTGTCCATATCTGCAGTCACTGTAGCGGTAATATTTTTGGTGCTTTTTGTCACTGTATGATGTTTTGTTGTGAGTCTTGGATGAAAGTAGAGATTGTTTGAGAGTTTGAGATGATCTACGACGCTCTCTATGGTGATATTGACTTTTGCTTCATTGCTATAAGATTTTCCATCGTAGGCTTTGAAGTTAAAACCATCTGAACCAAAATAATTGCTATTTGGTACATAACGCATCGCATTAATATCGTTTTGAGTTAAATTACTATCTAAGTCAACTTGTTTATTGCCTGTGATGAGATCCCCATATTTTGGATAATCTATCAAGGTGATATATACAAGAGTGTCCGAATCTTCGTCTTTGTAAGCTTCTTTGAATTTTGATCCAAAAGAGATCTCTACATCTTCTTTGGTGTTGATTGAAATATCTGCTGTTGTTGGTTCACGATTGACCGCAACAGTATTACGGCTACTGTCATTACTACTACTACAACCTACTAAACTTATCAGCGTAACAAACGCGAATATCCATCTCTTTTTCATACAGTGTGCCTTTGTGGTAATTTTTGGCGTAATTCTACTTAAAAATGGTTACAAAAGAGTAACTTTTATAATTTATATTAGTTTAAGGACTTAATTCATATATTCCGCATCGTAAAGTGTCTCGGTGAAGCACAAAACAAACGTGACTATTTGAGGGGAAATAATGAAAAATTTGTTTGTATGGTTTGTGATGATTCAATTTTTATTTGGATTAGAGGTTGATGTTGTTCCTCAACGTTTGATATTGGATCAAGAAAATGGTGGTATTGTAGATGGTAGTGCTTGGGATTCAAAAACAATCAAAGAGAAGATTTATATACTTTTTTATATTGACATAGATACAAGAGAAATGAATGAACCACTCAATAAAGCACTTGAAAAACAAAAGTTTGATAAAACAAAAGTAGGATATATCGCGATTATTAATCTCAAGGCGACGTGGTTGCCAAATTTTATGATTCGCAAACTTCTCCAAGAGAAACAAAAACAATATCCAGAAATAATCTATGTAATGGACAAAAATAAAATATTGGTAAATCAATGGAATCTTGCCGATGAGACTGCTAATGTATTGGTGTTTGATCACAACGGCACATTGCTGTTTCAAAAATCTGGAAAACTTTCAGATGATGAGATCAAACAACTCCTGCAATTGGTAGAAAACAAAATTCAAACTTCTTCGTAAATGATATTGTGTACTTTAAGATAGATTGTAATTTGATGATGAATGTTTTCGATAGTGTCTGAAGCATCGACAAATAGATGAGGAATATCAAGAGTAAGTATCGTCTCTTTCATCTTTTTTTGCACATCAAGTAGATATTCTAATCCACGTTGTTCTATAGTATCAAGAGACTTTTGAGAAATGCGTTGTTTGAGTGTATTTTTGTCTATCAAAAAAAGAACAATATGATCAGGAAAATCTCCTTGCAGTGCGAAGCGATTGAGCATCACAAGCTCATCAAGTGTGAAATTATTATTGACAATAGCATATCCAATACCAGAAAGAAAACCGCGATCGGAGACTACTACTCTATTTTGATTTGGTTTTAGAATCGACTCATAGTGTTCGGCACGATCGGATAGAAAAAGCAATAGTTCGGCACGTTTGGAGCGAATCGTTGTAGCAAGAAGAATCTCTCGCAGCTCTTTTCCAAATGGTGTACCACCAGGTTCTTTGGTGTAGATGATTTGGGGATATTTCTTGGTCAGAAGATCAATCTGTGTGCTTTTGCCACACGTATCAATTCCCTCAAAAAGCACTACCATCAGTCGCGTTTGCACTTGATAAGCTCAAGTGCCTCTTTTGGTACAAGATGTTCAATTTTGCCATCAAAGTTGAGAATAGCTCGCACTACCGAAGAACTCACAAAAGCATGCTCAAGACTTGGCATTAAGTAGATTGTTTCGAGTGTTTTTTTGAGTGACGCATTAGCATATCCCATTTGGAGTTCGTATTCAAAATCGCTCACTGCACGAAGCCCACGAATAATAATATTGGCATCCAATTCATCAGAGAGATTGACCAATAGTGTGTGAAATCCTATTACTTTTATTTTGGGATGATCTCCCGTCGTGGCTTTGACCATGGCAATGCGTTGAGACAAGGAAAACATCGGACGTTTTGCTTCAGACTCTGCAACAGCGACGATAATCTCATCAAAAATATTGCAAGCTCGTGAAATCACATCATAGTGACCGTTGGTAATAGGATCAAAAGTTCCAGGATAAATGGCACGTTTCATAATAAAACTCCGTTGGAAGATTTGGGAATGAGGGATTTTTTTTGTGGTAATCCCATCTTTAAAAACGTTTTTTTGGTGAGAAGCTTATCACAATTAGACTTTTTTATTGACGAAGTCCAATGGTTTTATCGTTTCAAACACAACACCGACACCACTTCTAACATCTCGCTATCAAGCCTTGCTGCGGTCAATTTTCCGTCCCATACGCATCCTGTATCGAGTGCTAATACTTGTGCATCGTGATAAAATCCCAATGCAGACCAATGTCCAAATACGATACGAAGCTCAATCTCTTTGCGTCCTTTGACTTCAAACCACGGCACCATTCCTTTGGCACGAATTGCAAAATCATTGGGTTTGCCTTTTTGTTCAAAATCAAGCCTCAAATCCTCATAACAAAACCGCATCATTGTAAAACTGCTTAGTGCGTACCGTTCGATATCTTCTTGGCTCGCATGACGAAAAAAGTGATCAAAAGTGTGTGAAAACATCTTTTTCATCCATTGTTTCGCCGACAACTCATCGGCTTGTAGAGATTTTTCAAGCTGTGCCGCGTAATGTATCGCCATTCCCAAATCAAATTCAGGAGAGATTCCAGCATGTGTCATACAGTATCCCAAACTATAATCAATATGCAAAAACTTTTGAGTCCGCAACCAATCAATATAGGTTTTTGCATCGGGCGATTTGAGTATTGGATCTATCGAAGGATTGCTTTTTTTGATACCATAATATGCAGCAATCAATGCGATATCGTGATTTCCCAATACCACTTTTACACTGTCGCGAATAGAATAAATATACTCCAATGTTGCCAAAGAGTCTTCGCCACGATTGACCAAATCGCCGACTAACCAAAGTGTATCTCGCTGTGGATCAAATGCAATTTCGTTTAAGAGTTTACGAAATGCACCATAACATCCTTGCAAATCACCAATCGCCCAAACTGCCATTATCGCACCAATGCTTTTTTGTAACTCTCTACTTTTTTTTCCAATTTCATCGCTGCGTACGCTGCTGAAGGAGAAGGCAAATAGCACGTTTCTATATCAAGATACTCAAAATGGAGCTTGTAAAGTGCTTCGGCTTTTTTGCCTGTAAAGCAGATTTTTTTGATGGAAGGATATTTTTCAAGCACTCCTGCGATATCGTTCACCTCTTCATCTTCAAGCGAACTATCGAGTGAATTCTCACGACTACACGAAGCGATCATATCCCAAAGTCCAAGTTTATTTTGTTTGAGAAGCCATATTTTTTGATCACGATTGTTGATAGGATAGCCTGTAACCGCTTCTAATATTTTCCAAAACTGATTGCGTGGATTGGCATAATAAAAGTTGTTTTCAAACGATTGTTTACTCGGAAACGAACCCAAAATCAAAATCTCTGTGGCTTGAAATATGATTGGTTTAAAAGGGTGTGTTAGTGTGTTGTTTTGCATGGTTTTAGCTCACTTAAATTGTAGATAATTCAAATGCAGTTGAAATTGAGTTAGATGTGTTTAAATAACACCCCTCTATAAAGGCAGTTTTTCCAATATTATTTTTCCCACCAATAAGATTAACTCTTTTTAACTCTTTGACTTTTAAATCTTGAAAACATTTAAAATTTTTAAACTCAATATTTTGTATAAAATGATTTTCCATATTGTGTCTTTAATCCAAATGCAAAATTTATTTGCATGCCTTTTGCATATTTCTCACTATCAAAACCAATAATGCAAAAGAAAAAATCTTGAAGTTAATTTCACTTCCTTTGTGAGCATTGATAAATATTTCACTTTGTGTTACCGCTTCACCTTGTGCTTGCATCTCCAAAATATCAGGCAAATAGTAGTGACCAAACATCAATCCTGCAAAGATTACGACAAGTGTCGCGACTTGTGTATAAATATCACGTTCAAACATTTTGTATTTGTACCCTTCATAAAGTGCCACCGCAACTACTGTGACATTGACAAGATACGAAAGACGTACAAAATTTTCTGTCATAATCTGCCCTTCTTGAAACTGTGTAAGCACCTCTACTCCAAGCCATTCGTGAGTGTTAAATGTCACTGGAGCAACTACAATACCTGCAAAAAGTCCCGCTCCAAGTGTTGCACTCAACACAATTAGATACACCATTGTGGCGATTTTAAAATTTGGTTTCATTCTATTACCTCTATTTTTATTTTTGATAAATGTGTTAGCTTGTAAAATCCTCTATCAAAACTCAAGAGTTTTGAGCAATTCATTGTATTTGCAAATGCAAGGTGATAAATATCAAAAGAGTTTTTAAATGTAAACTCATTTCTTAGATTTTGTATTAACTCTTCAGTGAGTTGATCTTTTTCTCTCTTTACAAAATCTTGAAAAAGTCCTAAAGCATTAAGAATCTTATCTTCATCTTCTTGTGCTTTTTTCATTACAAAAACATATTCCAAAAGAGAAAGATGCGAAAGTATTAAATTCTCTTTGGAAATTACCTGATGGAGAACTTTAAGAGCCTTATCTTGTTGTGATGGATTGTCTACATGCGTCAAAGTTGCATAAACTAATATATTTGTATCAAGATATGTCATTGGATAATTCATTGTATGGATTTAAAATAATCTCTTGACTTATTTGAATGCTATTTGCACTTTTATGTTGTACGATCTGATTAAGCCTTTGAAGTATATCGCTTTTTTCGTTTAATTTATTTTTTGTCTCTGCTTCAAAAGGAAGTATTAAAATCTCTATGCGAGTATTGATATACTCTTTTGGAATATGGAGAAGATACTCTTCATTTTTAGGTATGATAATTTCTCTTATCATGCTTTTACTCCTCTATTTTTATATAATCATTTTTTTAAGATTCAAAGAATCAACGCAATAAACAATCAAAACTCCACCACAAATCCTCTATCAAATCCTGCGAGGTCTGTGTAGAATCGGAGATATTTTATCTCGATTTGATTAAGATACGCTTCTATCGAATCTTTTTGGTCATATCCCATTTCGCACGCTAAGTAGCGAATGTTTTTTGCTTTGACATCATCAATGATTTGTTTCAATAACTCATCGCCTCTGTTTCCGCCAAAAAGTGCCTCTCGTGGTTCATAATCAACCACATTGGACTCCAAAGGAAAATCGTTGGCGATATAAGGAGGATTTGAGACGACCAACTCTATTGGCTCACTTACTGCATTGATAAGATTTGATTTTCTCACCACGATTTGAGACTCTACTCTGTATGATTTGATATTCTCTTGTGAAACTTCAAGCGGTGTGTCGCAAATATCGGTAGCGATAATCTGAAGATGTGGAAATTTACGAGCAAGCACGATTGAAATCGCACCACTGCCTATGCCGATCTCGGCGATTTGTTTGATGTTTTTTTGCTCTATTATTTTGGCAACATGATCAATCAACAGTTCCGTCTCTGGACGAGGAATCAAAACGCCAGATGTGACTTTGAGTGAAATATCGTAAAAATCTGCTTTACCTACGATATATTCAAACGGCTCGTGATTGGCTCTGCGTTGTATTAGCTTTTGATACGCTTGGATATTTTCAACCGCTTTGTTTTCGTGTGTATGTAAATAAATTCTTTCGCAATCAAGATGATACGCAAGAAGCAATTGAGCTTCAAAAAGTGGACGTTCGCATGATTTATTTAACTCTATTTTTGCCCATTTTATGGCTTGCAAGATAGTCATTTTTAAATATTTATAGATTTTGATTGAATAGACTTCTTGCAAAACAAGAAGTATAAGCACGAAGTGCGTGAGTCGTCTGCTGAAGACAACTTAGCGTTAGTGTAGCCTAATGGACTTTGTTCATTAGGCGTTATTTTGAGTTCTGCAAGAACTCTAATTAAAAAAACCATGATTTTATTTTATCCAACATCGTTTCTCTTAACTCTTCTTGTTTTTGTTGCTCTTGTTCTTTGATTTGTTCTTGAGTTTTATTTTGTGATGATTGTTCATTTTCAAATAAAACATCTTGATATTTTTGCTCTTTCGTATTTTTTATTATCTCTTCTATATTTTCTTCTGTATTTTCACTTTTTTCTTCTTTTTGTTTGGCGATAACTTCTATTGGATTATCTATGAATTGTGTTATTTGTTCTATCTCTTCTTCCCCTTGAATCTCTTGAGGTTCTTCTTTCTCAATAGATTTAAGGGTTTCTTGCTGTGTGTTTTGCACCACCTTTTGAAGCTCTTCTTGAATTTTCTCTTTTTGAATATTTTGAGTGAAATATGCTTGTAGTATTGTATCGGGAATAAAAAATTGAGTGATATATTCAATATCTTTTTCAGTAAAATGATTGATATTTTTTTGAGATATTCCAGCCCATACGATAGAGATTACAATCTCATCTTTGAGTAAAGGTATTATCAAAATCTTTTGAATAGAAACAGTAGAAAGATTATCTGTCTTTAAGTTGTATTTTTTTTCTCTACTTATGTCGCTTACTATAATTGGTTTTTTATTTTTGAGACACTCCGCTAAAAGACTATCTTCTAAAGACAAATCTATGATGCTACTTTGACTCAATGTAGATATCTGAAATTGATTGCTATTTGGTAGTTTTGGAACAAGCAAATACGCCTCATGTGCAGGTGTAATTGTTTTGACCAACTCTTCAATTAGGGTTGCGATATCTGTGATATTTGACATCGCTTCCACGCTCTCTTTGAACTTTTTTAATAGCTCTTTAAACTCATCAAGCGAGAACTCTTTTTTGATATGATATGTTTTTGCCATAATCTAATCCTTATTTTGTTTCTATTTCTATAAATAAAATATTAACGATCTAAACAATTATTTTTCCCATTATACATTATATCTTGCAACTTCTTAGGGGCATCTCTAAAAACCGTCATGCCAAACTTGATTTGGCATCTGTTGTGTCCTAAAATGGGAGATTGCGGGTCAAGCCCGCAATGACAAAAAGGGGTTTTTAGAGGTTCCTTTAGTTGAATAAAATATATATTTAGGTCAAATTTTGTCTCTCTTTATTCAAAGAC
>DYPM01000166.1 GCA_020719895.1 Sulfurovum sp.
GTTATTGAAAGGCAAAGGTTCTGTAAAATTAAACAATTTTGCAAATAAATTTGCGATTGCTGTTAATGTTTTGGTTTCTGCATACGATATTTATCAATCATTTTCAGAACATGATAAGGATCTCGAAAGACAAAGACAAAATGTATTGAGTATTTCTAATACATCAAAAGAAGTTGCTCAAAGTTTAAAAGAAGAGATGTTAAATCAAATAGAGATTATTTTGGATAATATTTTTGAACCTATCTTAAAAGACTTTCGAGAAATTTCTAAAGAACTTGACAACAACAAAATTTTATTTTTAGAAAATAAAGAAAAACTACAACAAGTTTTACATAAACTTGAACAATAGACTTCCTTCAAAAAAAGGAAGCTCAAAAGAACTAATACTCCACTCCCATCAATACACATGCTCTTGCCACAATTCCTTCTTGGGTAAATCCAAACCTCTCAAAAAGCTGTTCAGCAGGAGCTGATGCACCAAAATGTTCCATTCCTAACACATCATCGGCGTAGCGGTAGAACTCTATTGCTGTCGAGGCTTCAACTGCCAATACTTTGGTTTGTGGATCAATCACGGTGGATTTATAAGATTTGTCTTGTTCATTAAAAAGGTCAAGACATGGCACAGATACGACATTAGTCGCAATACCACGCGTCTCAAGAATCGTAGCAGCTTGCAAACATGGAGCAACCTCTGAGCCTGATGCCATAAGAGTAAGTACCGCATTCTCTTTTTGCACGACAAGATACGCACCTTTGTTTACTTCTCCAAACGCCTTGTTGCCTTTGAGCGAAGTGAGTTTTTGACGGCTTAGGACAAATGCATGTGGAGCTTTTTTGGCAAGTGCCACTCTCCACGCCTCTACATTTTCAATCGCATCTGCTGGTCTCCAAATATAGAAGTTTGGCAAAGAGCGAAACTGTCCCATATGTGCTACAGGCTGATGTGTCGGACCATCTTCACCTACGCCAATACTGTCGTGAGTCCAGATAAAAAAGGTGTGGAGATTCATCAATGCCGCAAGTCTTACCGCAGGTTTCGCATAATCAGAAAAAACAAAAAAAGTCGCACTAAAAGGCAATAGCGTGCCGTAGAGTGACATTGCATTACAGATCGCTGTCATTGAATGTTCGCGAATACCAAAGTGGAGATTGCGTCCTTTGGGGAAATCTCCCATATCTTTGAGTTCGGTTTTATTTGAAGGAGCAAGATCTGCTGAACCACCGATAAAGCTTGGTATGGCTTTGGCGATTGCATTGATGATTTTGCCGTTTGAGTCACGTGTTGCCATATCGTCTGCATCGTAAAAATCAGGGAACTCTACTGCGTCAAAATCAGGATTAAGCAACCGTGCTAAGGCTTCGTTTTGTTCAATTAGCGGTGCTTCTTTGTGTCTATGAATCCACTCTTTTTGTACAAGTTCACCTTGTTCGATTGCACATCGAAATCGCAATAAAACATCTTCGGGAATATGAAATGTCACTTCAGGATTCCATCCTTCTTTAGTTTTGGACTCTTTGATGATTGTTTCACCTAATGGTGCACCGTGTGTATGGTGCGTACCTTCGATTTCGCCTGCTCCTTTACCTATGATGGTATTGGCGATGATGATAGTTGGTTTGGTCGCTTTTTTTGCAATGCTTAATGCAACATCTATATCATCGTAGCAGTGTCCATTGATTTTGATGACATTCCAGTTTTGGGCTTCAAAACGCATCGCCACATCTTCACTCCATGCGATACTCGTATCTCCCTCAATCGTAATAGCATTACTATCGTAGATCAAAATAAGATCTTTGAGTTTGAGATGTCCTGCCAATGCACAAGATTCGTAGCTAATTCCTTCTTGAAGGTCGCCATCGCCACAAAGACAATACACTTTATGATCAATAAGCTCACACATCTCTGAATTGACTTGACGTGCTGTGTATGCTTTTGCCATAGCAAAACCAACGGCGTTTGCTATGCCTTGACCCAATGGACCTGTAGTGATTTCAATGCCACTCGTGTGTCCATATTCAGGATGTCCTGGCGTTTTTGAATCCAATTGGCGGAAGTTTTTGAGATCTTCCATAGAGAGATCATATCCCCAAAGATGAAGAAGTGAGTAGATAAGTGGTGTAGCGTGACCGCCTGAAAATACCAATCGATCTCGATTGAGCCATTTTGGGTTTTTTGGATTGTGTCTAAGATGTTCAGAGAGTACCACCGCAATATCTGCTAATCCCATCGGAGCACCAGGATGCCCCGAATTGGCTCTTTGTACCATATCCGCGGCCAAAAATCGAATCGTGGTCGCCATTTTTTTTCGCATACTGTTTTGTTCTGTCATTTTCATTATCTATATTTTCCTTTTTTATTTGATGATACACAC
>DYPM01000167.1 GCA_020719895.1 Sulfurovum sp.
TATGGTGTAAAAAATTTATTTTATCTGGCAATCTTTACAAATGCCAACAATTTTCATGACGTGATCTGTCATTTGAAAGCCAAATGTATCGACTATAATTTTTTGTCGCTCTTCGATCAGACTGTCATAAAACTCAACAATAGAACCGCATTTGACACAGATAAGATGGTCGTGGTGTTTTTTGAGACCAAACTCATACTTTTTGCCTTGTGCTCCAAAAGAGATAGAGCTGACGATTTCTGATCCTTCAAGAAGCGTAAGAGTACGATAAACAGTTGCGATTCCGATAGTCATATTTGGATGTTGTTGTTTGAGTTGCATATAAATCTCTTCGGGAGTAAAATGCTCATTGTTTTCGTAGAGAAACTTTAGAACCAACTCCCGTTGTTTGGTAAATTTGAGATCATTTTCTTTAAGTAGTGCTTTAAAATCATCAAGAAGCTTCTCATAACTTATCATCGAATATCTTGCTCCTCTATGACTTCTTGCTTTTGTATTTTAAGCACAGAAGAAGGATTTTTGGTGGTATTTGTCTCCTCTTTCATTCCAAAAGTAGCAGGATCGATTTGGATAAGATAACTTCCTGTCTCTTTAAGATAAGGATAAAGTTGGCTATTGTCTGTATATTTTTTCATTTTTTCATTTACAAAAGTGATACTCGAAAGTGCTGTCACAATCAACGAAAAGATTATAAAATACTTGCCTCCTCCCACAATAAATCCCAACACACGATCTAAAAATCCAAGTCCACTCCACGAAGTAAGTTTGGAAAAAATGGCTCCCAAGATACTTGCTCCCATCCAAACCACCAACAGCACTACCAAAAATCCAAAAAGACTCAAAATCTGTTCATTCTCGATATGTATAAAATGCGTATCAACAAATTTGGCTCCTTGAGGTGCATAACGAGAACCGAAATAAACACCTCCAACAAGTCCTGCAAGTCCAAAAAGTTCTTTGATAAAACCGCTCATCAATCCTTTAAGTCCAAGAATAAGAACAATTGATCCAATAGCAAGATCAAAATAGTTAAAGCCACTGAGCAAAAAGGTATCCATAAAAAACTCCACTTCTGTATTTGTGTATTGTAAAATTGAACCATCTGATTAATTCTCAAATTTTGAGCAAGCTCAAAATTAGGTCTTCAGCAGACGGCTCTCACGAATAGTCGCTCTTGTAAGATTTATATTTAATCAAAGATCTCAATTAATCTTAAATTCTATCCAAAAAATCTTAGGTCTATTTTCCCAAAAAGTTTTTAAGCTCATCTGGTTTGTTGGCATATTGTATTGCGGTCTCTTTGCTGATTTTGCCATCTTTGAGAAATTTGATTAATGCTTGGGTTTGGGTTTGCATTCCTGTATCGCCTTGTCCTAATTGCATCTGTGAGTAGATCTGATGCACTTTATCTTCACGGATAAGGTTTGCAATCGCGTGATTTACAATCAAAATCTCCGATGCTGCCACACGTCCGCCTCCAAGCTTAGGAAGAAGCATTTGAGAAACAACCGCCACCAATGAAGAGGCGATCATCGCACGAATTTGCGGTTGCTCATCACCACTAAAAACGTCAATAATACGGTTGATAGTTCCTGGTGCTGAAGAGGTGTGAAGTGTGCCAAAAACCAAGTGACCTGTTTCAGCAGCAGTAAGTCCTGCTGAAATCGTCACCTTATCTCGCATCTCCCCAATCAATATCACATCTGGATCTTGACGAAGTGCGTATTTGAGTGCAGCTCCAAACGAAGCAGTATCCTCGCCTACTCCTCTATGGGAAAATACTGCCTTTTTGTTTTCATGAATAAACTCAACTGGATCTTCTGCTGTAAGAATGTGTTTATTTTCGTTGAGGTTTATCTCATTGAGCATCGCAGCAAGTGTAGTTGACTTTCCAGATCCTGTAGGTCCAGTTACCAAAATCAACCCTTTTTCTCTTTTGACTAATCTTTTATAGACATCAGGTGCATTCAAATCGTCCAAAGAAGGAATGTGAATTGGAATAGTTCTAAATGCCGCCGCCATATCACCCATTGTTTTATAGTAATTTGCTCTAAACCGTCCAATACCAGGAAGTAAAAGCGCAAAGTCAAGTTCACTATGTTCTTCAAACTCTTGTTTCTGCTTTTCGGTAATCAAAGAGTAACACATCTCTTCGATATCATCTCCTGTAAGCTTAGGAAGATTTACCGCCTTGAGCCTTCCATCAAGTCTGATTTGTGGTTCAGTACGACTTACGAGGTGAAGGTCGGATGCTTTGTGAGCAACAACGCTTTGAAGTAGTTTTTTGATGTCATAACCTGCCATCTTTTGTCCTTTTTTATTTGATGGAGGCACTTTTAACGAACAAGTTCGTTAAAAGATGGCAGGG
>DYPM01000168.1 GCA_020719895.1 Sulfurovum sp.
TTTTCCTTATGTATTTTTATAAAATTTTGCACTTTTTTCATTATAACATCATCTACACTTAGGAGAAGCTTCTCTTTTGCGATGATTTGGTTGTACAAAAAAATCAAAATCAATCCCACACAATCAATCAAAAAAACAAAAAACTATATCATTTGACGATGAAATTTTATTTTTCAGATGATAGAATCCTTAAGAGGAGTAAAGAGGTTGGCAAAAAATACTTTTGGAGATAAGATGAATTTGGAAAAAGTAAGGGCTGGATTTTTTATCATACTCGCTATGACACTTAACTTTGGCTTTTTTTATGGAGAAATGGACTCCTTGGCACACCACAACAAATACGAACTTTTCGCAGCAATCGTGGTCAATCTGATAGCTACCACACTCAAGATTGGAGATAGAACACAGATGGGTTCGGTGCTTTTAGCCACTTCGCTTGTCGCTGATATACAACTCATCGTTGCAGCAACGGTTTGGACGATCGCAATATATAGCAACACGATGGATACAGAAATAATCGGGCTTATCGTTTCATTGTCTGGAGGAGCACTTTTGGCAAATATCACATCTGTCATTTTGTATGTTGGTGATACTATCAAATCCAAAAGGTAAAAAACAGTGTATAACAGCTCTTTGTTTCTCATTTTGCAAAAGATGAGAGTTCCTTTTTTGGTACTCATCATCACCTATACTATCTCTATCATAGGATTGGTCTCTATCGAAGGAGTAGATAGTGAAGGGAAACCTTACACAATGACAATCTTTGATGCGTTTTATTTTGTCTCTTATACAGCGACAACGATTGGATTTGGAGAGACGCCGTATGTCTTTAATTATGAGCAGAGAATATGGGTATCGATGATCATCTATCTCACGGTGATTGGTTGGTTTTATAGTATCGGTTCTATTGTCTCATTGATTCAAGACAAATTGCTTATCAAAGAACTTGCCAAAAATAGTTTTGCCAAAAAAGTCAAAAATCTCGACGAAGACTTCTTTATTATTCTTGGCTACAACGCAACAACCAAAAAAATCATCGAAAAATCGCTTACTAAAGGATTTCGTGTAGTTGTGATTGAAAAAAACGAAGAGAAAGTCGGCGAACTTTATCTTGCAGGCTATACTCCTGTCGTTTATGTGCTTCAAGCTGATATTCATGATCCAAGTGCGATAGAGTTAGCAGGCATCAAATCTCGCTATTGCAAAGGGTTGGTCTCTTTGTTTGAAGATGACAATCTCAATCTAAGAATCGCAATAACCGCCAAAACCATCAATCCAAAAGTTCCATTAGCAATCAAATCAACCACACGCAATCTCACCGAAAACCTCAAAGATGTAGGTGTTGAGATCATAGAAAATCCTTTTGATATCATCTCTACTCAAATTGATCTTAGCCTAAGCCTCCCTTCTGTCTATCGATTAGCACAATGGATTTTTAATCTTGAAACATTAGAAGGTAATCTCATGGAGCTTCCTAAAGGAAAATATATCGTTTGCGGTTATGGCAGAATGGGAAAAGAGATCTATAAAGTATTGGAAAAAAATAAAATTACCGCAGTTTATATTGAGATAGATTCTACCAAAGTCAAAAAAGAACAACACGATAGTATTGTCATTGCAGATGCGGATGACAAAGATATCCTGATACAACACGGCATCAAAGAAGCAGATGTCATTATCGCAGGGACAAACAACGACACAACCAATCTCTCTTTGCTTGCAACAGCCAAAAAACTCAATCCAGATATTGTGACAATCGCTAGAGAAAACGAGCTTGAAAACTACTCCATCTTCAAATACTCCCATATCAACTATATCTTTATGCCCTCAAGAATTCTTATCCATAAAACCATCAATGCACTTGTCAATCCAATGTCAGATAGATTTTTGTCTCTGATGATGAGCCAAACAGAACTTTTTGCATCAAATTTAATCAAAAGACTCACAGAAGAGATTGGCAAAAAACCTCAACTTTACGAGCTTATCATAGACGCAGATTCTGCTTATGCTATCATCGCATCTCTTGATAAAAATAAAACAATCCACTTAGGTCACCTACTTTCAAAAAGAGATGACAACACCAAATCAAACAGAGCAATAGCATTACTTTTGCAACGCGGAAGCGAACTCTCTCTTTTGCCTTCACAAAATACACCACTCAAAACAGGAGATCAAATACTTTTTGCAACTACCCATGAAGCAATTGACGATATCGAATATATCGCACAAAATGAGATAGAGTTGGCGTATGTATCTTCTTCGCTCTTGCAATTTGAGTAAACTTCTCAAAATGGATTTTAAAATTATAAACTGAAGTGAATTTTGATACTATTTTTAATCGAATTAAATCAAGGAAAAACTA
>DYPM01000043.1:0-10613 GCA_020719895.1 Sulfurovum sp.
AGAGTAGAGCTTCTAAGCATCACCGACAAAACCAAATATGATCCTGCGATCATCAGCGGATTTAAGCATGTTGCCTCGGGCGATTACTGGTCTAGTTCGCCCTATGCGTCGGATACTTCCAATGCGTGGGGTGTCAACTTCAAGCATGGCAACGACTTCTGGTACGGTAAGTCCCCTGCCTACTTGGTGCGTTGCGTGCGAGACAGTGAGTGACTTTGATACTTTGAATTTGCTCTTTGTAAAGAGGGTTTGAGGTGATGGAGTCTCCTGTCGCGATACAAATAAAGCTTAAGGAGCATCAAAACAAGCAAAAATCATCTCAACTCGCAAATCCACTCTTAAAGTCATCTTTTGCTTGTACGATCGCTTTTTGTTTCTCTTTGCGTATGGGGTCTTTTTCTACAAAGATTTTTTTGCGTGTTGCGGGGTCAAGTTCTGTGTAGTACATCACAGCCGAGTAGGTGCTAGGTGTGGGGGTGAAGACTTGTGCTTGTTCGGGATTCATCTTTAGCTCATGTGTGGTGAAGCGTTTAAGCTCGTGCATATCTTTTTCAGTACACCCTGGATGAGCGGCGATGAGGTAGTAGGTGAGAAATTGCTGTTTTCCCATCTCTTTGTTGAGTTTGTCGTAAAGCTTTTTGAACTCTACGAGTGTCTGTTTGCTCGGTTTGCCCATGAGATCAAGTACGTGTTGTTCGGTGTGTTCGGGTGCGACTTTCATCTGTCCTGAGATGTGGTGTTCGACGAGTTCTCGAAGGTAACTGTAGCCTTTGCGTTTGTCTTCATTGATGAGATCGTAGCGAATCCCTGATGCGACAAAGGCTTTACGAATGCCTGGGATGTTGCGTACCTGTTTCATCATTCCTATCACCCTTGTGTGGTCGGGTTTCATCGCGTTACACAGATGACGCGAGTCTACGCAACGCTGATGATCACAGGTGCCAAGTTTGAGTTTTTTGTCACACTCATAGCCGTACATATTTGCCGTGGGTCCTCCAAGGTCGGAGATGATCCCTTTGAAATCTTTGTACTCTTTGAAGCGGTTTGCTTCCTTGACGATGTTCCCTTCACTTCTGGTGCGAATGGTACGCCCTTGATGTACGCCAATAGCACAAAAGTTACACTCTCCCCAACAGCCGTGATGGGTCATGATGGAGAACTTGATCGTCTCTAAGCACTTTACTTTCCCCTCATTTTGATGATATGGATGAAGTTCGCGCATATAAGGATATGAGGCTACTTCGTCCATCTCTTTTTCATTGAGATAATCACACGGTGGATTTTGGATGGCGTAACGCCCCTCTACTTCTTGGAAAAGTCCTTTTGCTGAGATTGGGTCGTTGTTGTCGTAAAAGTGGTCAAAAAGGTCGATATATCTCTCTTTGTTAGATAGACATTCACTATGAGAAGGCAGTTGGATAAACGCATCAACAGGCTCTTTGGCGATATAGCAGAGTCCACGAATCGTACGCCACTCTTTGCCTTGATCCAATGCTCGTGTGAGTTCTCGCACGGCAATCTCTCCCATTCCATAGACTATGATGTCAGCTTTGGCATCAAAGAGGATGGGTTTGCGTAGCTTATTGCTCCAGTAGTCGTAGTGTGTCACACGTCTAAGACTCGCTTCGATACCACCTAAGACTATTGGCACGGTTTGTTTGAAGTGTTGGCGAATGAGGTTGGTGTAGACTAATACCGCACGATCGGGGCGTTTGGTGTTGACTCCTCCAGGTGTGTAGTCATCGCTTTTGCGAAACTTTTTTGTCGCAGTATAGTTTGCTACCATTGAGTCGATACTTCCGCCACTCACTCCCCAGTAAAGGCGTGGCTCTCCGAGTCGTTTGATATCTTGATCGGATGTGATATCAGGTTGTCCGATAATACCGACTTTGTACCCCATCTGCTCTAAGATGCGTCCCACTACAGCTACGCCGATAAAAGGAGAGTCGATATACGCATCACCACTTACGAGGATCACGTCGCACTGCTTCCAGCCCAAATCATCCATTTCGGCTTTAGTAGTGGGAAGAAATTGGGGTTTGTCTCTCAAAAAATCCACGCTATCATCAGCCAAAAGATAAGAAAAAATCCCAAAAATCCGCCAATCATAAACTGCACTTCGCCAAGAAGACCATCACCACCAGCAATCGCCATGACAATCATAAAAACCACCGTCACAAAAAAGGCAACCACAGCTGCATTTTTGAGTCCCAATCCTGGTTCAAGATGCACAGCAATAATCTCCGTAAGCATCGGCAAAAGCAACACAATCGCCACACCCAAAAGCAAAAACAGAGCAATCAATGCGATGAGAATCTTGCGAGACTCTTTTTTGTCTTGATCTTCTCTATCGTTTATCATGCGGGTTGTCTATTGTTGTTTTGTCCTGCTTTGAGCAATTCACGGACTTTGTTTGGTTCTGGAAATCCTGCGGCGACTATTTCGGGAAGATCTCCAGTCGTATAAATCTCTACTTTGCCTACTCCAAAGATACGATTAAAAAATGATTGTTTGACTTTGACCGCACGCACGCTACTGATAGACATCTCAGAGCGTTCTTTGCTTAAAAGTCCTTTTTCAAAAAGAATTTCATTTTCATAAATAGTGAGTTTAGAGGCTTTCGTCTGAAGATACCAAAAAAGCAAAATAATCAATCCAAGACCAAAAGCAGCGATAAGTATCACAGCCAGCACAAAACTAAACGGATCATTTTTGAACATCGCAGGATGTTCGGAGTAGAGCGGTTCGTTCATCTGTTTTTCCTTTACGAATGGTTTTTGTAATATTTGGAGGTTTTTTATGACAAAGAAGAAGAGTACTTCTTGTATTGCCAAAAAATCTGCGAAGTATAGCAGTAACTCTCTAAGGATTGTGTGAGAAAATAAAATAGGATAGAATAACTCCTAAATATTGATTTTCACTTATTTTTTTCAGATATATCAGTCATAATATAGCAAAAAGAGAAAGAGTGAAAAAAGAAAGAAACAACGCACATATTGCACTATTTATTGACAGCGATAATATCTCTCATCGATCGCTTGAGGGAATTTTGAATGAGCTTAGCAATTATGGCGTAGTCAATATTCGTCAAGCGTATGGGAATTGGACCAAAGAGAATCTCAAACATTGGGAAGAGAAACTTTTGGAGTTTGCTATCAAACCAATACAGCAGTTTGATTACACCAAAAACAAAAATGCTACTGATATTTTGATGACGATTGACGCGATAGATCTACTTCATACCAAAAAAATAGATATGTTTGCTTTTGCAACCAGCGATTCTGATTTTACACCTGTTGTAATGCGGATTTTGTCTGATGGAATCAAAGTGTATGGTTTTGGCGAAAAAAAGACACCAAAGCCTTTTATTGCGGCGTGTTCGCAGTTTATTTTTACCGAAAATTTGATTCCTGAAAATACTATTATAGATGAGATGGGTGTACAAAAACGTCATGTTGATAGAATGAGTGGCGAGGCACTCCGAAAAGATGTTTGGTTGATTAATTTACTTCAAAATGCAGTGACGCAGAGTATGGAAGATGATGGTTGGGCGAGACTTGCTGATGTGGGACAGTATATCAATAACAACTCTTCGTTTTCGCCAATCAATTATGGATATAAAAAACTGAGTGTTTTGATCGATGCAGTCGATAGTTTTGATATCTATCTTGATGATAAAACAAAACAGATGAGTATTCGTAATCGAGAGTTTCGCAGTCGCGTGTAGTTGAGGTTTTGTATTTTTAGACTTTAAAGCTTTGTGAGGTTTTGCAGTATGGTTGCATAAAACACGCTTCGCATTGTGGTTTGATTGCTTTACAACGGTATCTGCCAAAAAGTACCATTGCTTGATGAAGACGGTGAAGATCTGTTTTGAACTTTTTGGTGAGTTCCTCTTCGGTTTTGAGTGCTGTCTTTGCATCGCTGAGTCCCAAACGGTGTGCAACACGAAAAACATGTGTATCGACTGCCATTAGATTTGCTTGCGTGTATTCTATCATCACTACATTAGCAGTTTTTTGTCCTACTCCTGCGAGTCTCATCATCTCTTCTTGATTGAGTGGTATTTCGCCTTGATAGTTTGTCACTACTGATTGAGCCATTTTGATAAGATTTTTTGATTTGTTATTGAAAAACGAACATGTGTTGATATAGGATTTTACCTCTTCAAGAGTAGCATTGGCAAGTTCGTTTGGAGATGGAAATGCTTCAAATAGTGCAGGAGTGATTAGATTGACACGCTTATCAGTGCATTGTGCTGAGAGTATCACGGCGATAAGTAGCTGATAGAGATTTTCGTATTGAAGTTCGGTGAGTGAATCTGGATAGTGCTCTAAGAAAAGTGTTTTGATTGCTTTGATCTCTTTTTGTGTCGCTTTTTTGATCTTTGCCATAAAAACATCTCTCTTTCGCATAGTTTTAGATGTGATTTTATCGCAATTTTGCAAGACTCTTTCCAATATTAATCTATGATTTACTCGCTATGAGTATACTTCATTCACTAATTTTATTTTCTAAAAGGATCTTAAACAATGGCAAAGCTATTTAAAACCTCTCTACTTATTGCATCTATGACACTCTCTTTGGTTGCTTCTGACATTTTGGTTACAGTCAATGGTAAAAATATCACCAAACAAGATGTTCAAGCATTTGTCACTACAGTAGCACCAAATGTGAATTTTGAAACACTTGATGCCACACAAAAAGAGATGATCAAGCAAAAGATGATAGAAAATCAACTTCTTGCAGAACATGCTCAAAAAGAGGGAATAGAAAAAACTCCAAAATACCAAGAGATGATGGAGAAGATTCGCAACAATTTAACAGTACAACTTTGGGTTGCAGAGCAGTTTGACAATATTATTATCAGTGACAGCGAAGCAAAAAGCTATTTTGAAAAAAATACAAAAAACTACTTAAAACCAGCAATGCGACAAGCAAAACATATTTTAGTCAAAGAGGAAAAAGAGGCACAAGAGATTATCGATTCTCTTAAAACTCTTAAAGACAAAGCATTGGTAGAGAAGTTTTCAGAATTGGCAAAATCCAAATCTATTGATCCATCTGCTGCACAAAATGGTGGAGAGCTTGGCGAGTTTAGTAAAGAGCAGATGGTAAAACCATTTGCTGATGCAGCTTGGGCAATGAAAGAGGGCGAAATGAGTCAACAACCTGTCAAAACTCGTTTTGGTTACCATATCATCTACCTTGAAAAAATTATTGCAGAAAAATCACAAGCATACGAAGAGGTCAAAGAGGAGATTATCCAAACACTCAAACAACAGCAGTTTGAACAAAAAATTACAGAACTTCTTGTGACACTTCGCAAAACTGCAACCATCACTGAAGTTGAAAACAATCAAACCAAATAGATTTAACGGAGCGTATCAATGAAAAAAAATATTTTGATAATGACATTTTTGTTTTTGGCTACAGGCGTATTTGCTGATTCTTTGGCGAATGCTTTGTCGCCAAAAGAGTCTCAAGAGACCAAAATGGTCAATCTTGATAATCTCAAAGTAGGCAAAGAGGGACACAAAAAAAGTGATGTCGTTGCAGTAGTCGGTAGCAAAAAAATCACCAAAGAAGAGGTTGATCAATATCTTGGACTTCGCACACAAGGTCACGCAGTGGATTTTGATAAATTAGAAAAAAAAGAGCAAAAAGGTTTGATTGAAGAGATGGCAATCCCACTGCTTGCTGCTCAAAAAGCCGAAAAAGAGTTTACCAAAGAGGAAAAAGAGCGTATTTTTGCCAATGTAATAGCAAGAGCATGGATGCAAAAAGTAGTCTCTGATATCAAAGTGACCGACAAAGAGAGCAAAGCAATGTATGACAAGATTGTCAAACTTGCAAAATCAACCAACAAAGAAGCACAAATCCCTACATTTGAAAAAGTCAAAGAAGAGATGAAAATGCAAGTTGCACAAGAGAAAGTCGCACAAAATCTAATCAAAGATGCAAAAATAGAGCTTAAATAATAGACTTTTTACAGGAGACAAAAATGAATACAAGACTTTTGGATGTAGTTGGTGCAGGTGTTGTGACGGGTGAAAATTTGTCAAAGCTGTTTGAGATTGCCAAATCAGAAGGATTTGCAATTCCTGCGGTCAATGTCGTCAGTACGATGTCTATCAACGCTGTGTTGGAATCTGCAAAAAAAGTCAATTCGCCCATTATTATTCAGTTCTCTAATGGCGGTGCTGCGTTTTATGCGGGCAAAGCACTTCCCGCTGATCAAGCTTCTATCCTTGGAGCAATCTCTGGTGCGCATCATGTCCATACGGTAGCAAAAGCATATGGTGTGCCTGTGGTTCTACATACAGATCATGCAGCCAAAGAGCTTCTTGTGTGGATTGATGCGTTGCTTGATGCAAGCGAAGCACATTTTGAAAAACATGGTACACCGCTTTTTTCTTCGCATATGCTTGATCTTTCCGAAGAGCCACTTGAAGAAAATATCGCTATTTGTAAATCTTATCTTGAGCGTATGAGCAAAATGGGAATGATGCTTGAGATTGAGTTGGGTGTTACTGGTGGTGAAGAAGACGGCGTAGACAATAGCGATGTGGATAACGCACTTCTCTATACTCAACCAGAAGAGGTTGCGTATGCGTATGAAGAGCTTCGTAAGATTTCTGATAAATTTACTATCGCTGCATCATTTGGAAATGTACACGGTGTGTATAAATCAGGTAATGTTGTATTGACTCCAAAGATTTTAGACAACTCTCAGAAATTTATCGAAGAGAAGTTTGGCACAGAAGCGAAACCTGCAAATTTTGTTTTCCACGGTGGTTCTGGCTCTGATATCTCTGATATTCGTGAAGCGATTGGATATGGTGTGATTAAGATGAATATCGACACCGATACACAATGGGCATTTTGGGATGGAATTAGAGCTTATGAAGCCAAAAATCACGACTATCTCCAAGGTCAAATCGGAAATCCAGAGGGAGAAGACAAACCAAATAAAAACTACTATGATCCAAGAAAGTGGTTGAGAAAAGGTGAAGAAGCAATGGTAGCAAGACTTGAACAAGCATTTGAAGATCTTAACTGCATCGGACGAAACTAATCTCCAAAGAGAAGCACTTTTTGCTTCTCTTCAACTCCCTTCTCCTGTCCACTCTTTTGTATTTTGCAATCATCATTTTTATCTCAAACGTGATGATTTGATTGATTCTGATTTTTCAGGCAACAAAGCACGAAAGTTTTATTACTATCTTTTTCATCAATTTCCAGAAATAAAAACATTACGCTCTTATGGTTCGGCTCAATCCAATGCTATGTACTCTCTTTCTGTTTTGGCAAAAATGCGAGGATGGGAATTTGAATATTATGTAGATCACGTTACAGAGTATTTAAAAAACAATCCACACGGAAACTATCAAAAAGCATTAGAAAATGGAATGCATCTTTTTGTGGGTCAAAAGTTTCCTTCTATAAAACAAAATGAAGTTTTAACGATAGAAGAGGGCGGACGACAAGCTGAATCGATGTTTGGGATTATGCTTTTAGCCCAAGAGATTGTTGCGTGGAAAAATGAAAAAAATTTAGAAAAGCTTTGTATTTTTTTGCCTTCTGGTACGGGAACAACTGCACTTTATCTTCAAAAATATCTATCTGTTTATCAAAAAAAACCTACTATTTTTGTCTACACTACGCCGTGTGTTGGAGATGTTGAATATTTGAAAAAACAGTTTGATCTATTAGAGCCTGACGAGAGATATCATCCAGTGATTTTGATATCTTCTAAAAAGTATCATTTTGGAAAACTCTATAAAGAACATTATGAAATGTGGTTGAAACTTCGTCACGACACAGATGTGATTTTTGATCTTTTGTATGATCCGATTGGTTGGCGTGTGGTGTTAGAAAATATCTCTTTATTTGAAGCCTCAACGCTTTATCTTCATCAGGGAGGCGTATTGGGAAATGTGAGTATGCTTTTGAGATACAGACGAAAGTTTCCACATTTGGAGAAAGAGTTTTTTTAAAGCATTTTTTTATTTTGTTTAAAATTTTGAGTGCGTTACATTAATTTAAAGGAAAAAAGTATGCTGTTTTGTCCAAAATGCGGTAATCAAACATTGGTTTTATATCCGCCACGTTGTTATCAATGTGAAGCGTGTGCATTTGTATATTACCAAAATGCGGCTGCTGCATCTGTGGCGATGATACATTCTCAAGGAGAGCTTTTGGTGACACAACGAGCCTTTGAGCCTGCAAAAGGTATGCTTGATTTACCAGGTGGATTTCAAGAGTTTGGTGAGTCGTTGGAGGAGGGATTGAGACGTGAATTACAAGAAGAGCTTTATCTTGACATTGCTATTGAGCAGATGCGTTATCTTTTTTCTTATCCCAATCGATACCCTTACAAAGAGGTAATCTATCATAGTTGTGATGCCTATTTCGAGATTATTTTAGAAAACAAAACTCACACTATTCCCGCAGATGATGTAGAAAAGGTAATGTGGATTCCTTTTGAAAAACTTGCATTAGAGGAGTTTGGATTTGAAAATATCCAACGTGCAATCAAAAGGAGATTTGGTGTATTTTTGGAAAATAAAAAGTGAGATTTAACTCTACAAGGAGAGATTGATCTCACAAAAAAATTAGATAAAATAGTATAACAGTATCTTTTTATCTATCTTTTTTTCGTACGATATCGGCACCAATTGCCAAAAGTTTTCCCTCTAAGTTGTCATATCCCCTATCAAGATGATAAATGCGTCTGATGATTGTCGTCCCTTGTGCTATCAATCCTGCTAATACTAATGCTGAACTTGCACGTAAATCTGTCGCCATCACTTCAGCGCCGTAGAGATTTTCGACTGATTTGACTGCGGCGATATTTCCTTTGAGCCAAATATCTGCACCGAGTCGATTGAGTTCGCTTACGTGCATAAATCGGTTCTCAAAAAGACGCTCTTCGATAATGCTTTCTCCTTTTGCTATTGATGCGACTGCCATAAACTGTGCTTGCATATCGGTAGGAAATCCTGGATATTCTAATGTAACGATATGGATTGGTTGAAGTGTTTTTGCAGGATAAATCGTAATGTTTGACTCTTCAATTTCAAAACTACATCCCATTGTTTCGAGTTTGTCCACAATCGCCCCAAGATGAGACGGATTGACATCTGTAAGAGTGAGAGTAGAGTGGGTGATAGCACCGATACAAAGATAGGTTCCCGCTTCGATTCTATCGGGAATAATTTTTGTTGTGGGAAAGACAAGAAGTCTTCCGCTTGTGCCTTCTATCTCAAGCTCGCTTGTCCCGATACCTTTTATTTTGACTCCAGCAGAAGCAATCATTTCGCACAGTTGGACGACTTCAGGTTCTTTTGCTGCATTTACAATCGTAGTAGTGCCGTGTGCTAATGCAGCTGCCATTACTGTATTTTCAGTGCCTCCAACAGTGATTTGATCAAATACGATTTTTGCTCCGCTGAGTCCATTTGGTGCAGAGGCGTGGATATAACCACCTTTATTTTCTATGATAGCTCCCATTTTTTCGAGAGCTTTGATATGCAAATCAATAGGACGTTGTCCAATTGCACATCCGCCAGGAAGAGAGACTTCACACTCTCCAAAACGTGCAAGAAGAGGTCCTAATACCAAAATCGAAGCTCGCATTTTGGAGACAATCTCATAGAGTGCTTTGGTGGAGTTGATTGTAGTTGTATTGATGGTTGCATTTGTGGTTTGATGCTCTATATTGCTTCCAAGCTGTGAGAGAAGTGTGAGCATTGTACGAATATCTACCACATCTGGAAGATTTGTAAGTTTCACTTCGCCATCGCTCAAAATTGTCGCTGCTATTACGGGAAGTGCCGCATTTTTGGAGCCACTAATAGGCACTTTGCCAGATAGTGGTTTGCCACCTTGAATTTCCAAATAATCCATAAATATTCTCGCTTTGTCTGAATGTAAGGAGTGATTATAACATAGTGAGGATTTAGCTAAAAAGAGGAGAAAGCACTTTTGCTGTTTGTTTAGCGTTTCTCTTCCAATGCGTACTCTTTGAAATAGGTTTTTTGAGTATCTTCGGAGACAAAAAGTTTGTCAGCATACTCTTTGATGTATATAAAAACCTTTTTGGGGCGAAAACCTTCAAATCCTTGATAGTAGATGGTAAACTCATTTGGAGTGGGAGTGATTTTTTTGGCATCATCGGTGAGAATATAATAAATACGTTCAAGCCCTTCAAATCGATAATACTCTCTGCCATTGATAGTGTAGATATTTTTTTGATAAAAGCGTTTGCGTGCCATCTCTTTTGCTTTTTGTGCTTCTTTTCGCTCTTCGTCTATCTTTGCTAAAATCTGTTTTTTGACATCATCGTCAATATTAGAATGGTGTGCTTGTGTTTTATTACGTTCTTTTTTCATAGCTTCAAGTGTTTCGCGTCTCTCTTTTTCTATTTGTTTTTGGCGACGCTCTTCATTAAGTTGCTCTAAGATCCATTTTTTTTCTTCCACAGTAAAAGTAAGTGTTTTTTCAAAATCTGTTTTTTCGTCCATTGGAAACCTCGTGATAATAAAAATTTCAAAATAAAAATTTCAATATAGATATCTTAAATTATTATACACAAAAAAGTGATTTCA
>DYPM01000043.1:10713-13908 GCA_020719895.1 Sulfurovum sp.
AATAAAAATTTCAATATAGATATCTTAAATTATTATACACAAAAAAGTGATTTCAAAATAAATTCTTTGCAGATTTTTTATTTTTTGTGTATATCTCACTTGAATGACAGCACGGTTTGGTTAGAATATCCTCTAATTTACTCGCTTCAATTTAGTAAATCCAAAACTCATTTGTTAGGAACTACCTCATGTCTTGCCACAAAAAAGCCTATATTACCACTCCTATTTATTACGTTAATGATATTGCTCACATTGGTCATGCTTACACTACTATTATTGCCGATACGGTTGCTCGATATGCGAGACTTAGTGGATTGGATGTTTTTTTTCTCACTGGTACCGACGAGCACGGTCAAAAAATAGAAGAGTCCGCTAAAGTTCGAGGCAAAAGCACACAGCAGTATGCAGATGAGATATCTGCGACTTTCAGATCTCTTTGGGATGATTTTGGTATTAGTTATGATAAATTTATCCGTACTACAGATGCATATCATATCAAAGGCGTACAAAAGGCGTTTGATACAATGTATCAAAACGGTGATATTTACAAAGATAGCTACAAAGGACACTACTGTATCTCTTGTGAGACTTTTTTTACTGCGATTCAGTTGGTGGACAATGAATTTTGTCCTGAATGTGGCAAAAGTACGGTGATTGTAGAAGAGGAGAGCTACTTTTTTCGTCTCTCTAAATATCAAGATGCACTTTTGAAGTGGTACGATGAAAAGCCTGATTGTATTTTGCCACGAAGCAAACGAAATGAAGTGATTCGTTTTGTCGAAGGTGGATTGATGGATCTTTCGATTACGCGTACCAGTTTTGATTGGGGTGTGAAGTTGCCCCAAGCGATGAATGATCCCAAACATGTAATGTATGTGTGGCTTGATGCGTTGATGAACTATGTGACAGCGTTGGGATATGGAAATGATGAAGCTCGTATGGATTATTGGCCTGCGCGAGTGCATTTGATTGGTAAAGATATTTTGCGATTTCATGCGATCTATTGGCCAGCGTTTTTGATGAGTTTGGGACTTCCACTTCCTCGACATATTGCTGCACATGGATGGTGGACGCGTGATGGCGAAAAGATGAGCAAATCCAAAGGAAATGTGGTCAATCCAAGAGAGATTGCTGATGTTTATGGATTGGACAACTTCCGATATTTTATGCTTCGCGAAGTGCCGTTTGGTGGAGATGGAGATTTTAGTCAAAAGGCATTGATTGATCGTATCAACTCCGATTTGGGAAATGATTTGGGCAATCTACTCAATCGTCTTATTGGAATGAGTGGCAAATATTTTGAAGGTAGAGTAGAGTCGATAAGTGTTGCGACTTACTATCAGGCAGAACTTGATGAGGTACACGCTTCGCTTGATTTGTTGGAGCCATTTTTGTTTGAAATGCAGATTCACCGCTATCTTGAAGAGCTTTGGAGACCACTTAGTGTTGCCAATAAATCGATAGATAAATACCAGCCATGGGTTTTGATGAAAGAAGGCAAAGAGGACGAAGCGATGGCACTCAATGGTCTTATTGCAGCGATTTTAGCCAAAGTAGCAGTGATGCTTTATCCTGTGATGCCGATGGTGTGTAACAAAATTGCAGGATCATTGGAGTTTGTGATTGATAATAACAGCTGGATGGCTCTTATCAAAGAACGCAGTTTGCTTGAGAGTTTTACGATTCAAAAAATAGAACCTCTCTTTCCACGTATCGAAGCACCACTTTTGGAGCAAATTGAGCCAGTTGATATCAAAGAGAGTCTCAAAAAAGAGACAAAAACAGACTCCAAATCCAAAGAAGAAAAAGCAGAGGGCGTCGCACTGATTGGTATTGATCATTTTTTTGAAACACTTCTTAAAATTGGCACGATTGTAGAAGCCCAAGAGGTACCAAAAAGTAAAAAATTGTTACTTTTGCAAGTAGATATAGGAGAAGAGCATCCGCGTCAAGTGGTCGCTGGTATTCGCGAGTGGTACACGCCACAAACTCTTATTGGTACTCAAGTGTGCGTTGTGTCCAATCTCCAGCCAGCAAAACTAATGGGAATGAAGAGTGAAGGAATGCTTCTTGCTGCTAAAGATGAGAGCGGACTGAGCCTATTGCGTCCTGAAGCTCCAAAAGCCGTCGGCACTCAAGTGCGATAGGTAGTGTGATATGAAGATAGAAGATATTCTCAATCTTACTGATGGCAAACTCAGTGGCGAACCAAAAGTGCAGTCGGTGAATGCAGCGACAGTTTTTCCTTCCAAAGTAGAACATGGAGATCTTTTTATCTCTTCTTCTCAAGAAGAGATAGACAAAGCGATAGCAAATGGTGCTTATGCGATTGTGACAGACAATCCTCATATCATCAAAAATGATCTTGAGACAGCGTGGATAGAGGTTTTGGATATTCAACTTGCCGCGTTTAAACTCATTCGTTATGTGACACTCAAAAAAGAGGCACTGTTTTATCATCTTGAGTCTCATGTGTTGAGTTTTCTAAAAATGATTCTTACGCACAAAGGAAATATTGTTTATCTTCCTCATGATTGGAAAAAGGTGTTTGAGACAATTCTCAACTCTGATGGATTTCTTTTTGTCTCCACCGACAAAGAGACACTTAGGTTGATTACGCCTGATTTTAAAACACTTCAGTCAGATGTAGAAGGATATATGATCGGAGATACGCTTTTTCGCTCTACTTTTAAAGTAGGTGGTTATGTCTATCAAGAGAAAGAGTTGGCACCGTTTCATCTTGATTTTTTATTGCGTGCGGTTGATTTTTGTCAAACCAATCATCTACCATATGATATTGAACGAATCAAATATTCCAAACACTTTTTGCCAATTTTTATCGATACCAATCTCCAAAATAGAGGAATGGGCAAAAGCGATCGCGTAGCAATTTTTACTGATAATCTTGAAGATATAGGACGATCAAGAGAGTATATCAAGCACTCTAATAGTTGGGTAAAAAGTATTGTTCTTACACCACCAAAAACAAAAGTGGATGGCATAGATCGTCCATTTTGGTTTGAAAATGAAGAGGAGTTGAGGGAGATTCTCAAAAATACCCATTTTAATTACGCATTTATCTATAAAGCCAATAAAGAGATGTTGCATACAATCAAAGAGGATTACACGCTTTTTTGATTTGATGTAACACACTCTTAACGAACAAGTTCGTTAAGAGTGGCAGGGACACAAGTG
>DYPM01000169.1 GCA_020719895.1 Sulfurovum sp.
ATTACACACTCAAACGAACAAGTTCGTTTGAGTGATAGAAAAACAAACTCTTTTGTGATCTAATCAAGAAGTTCATAACCTACGTCAAAGATGATTTTTGTAATCGTTTTGGGATGCGGATATCCTTTGTAAGCAGTGCGAATTACCTCTATCGTATTGCCATCAAGCAACTCATAACCGATCTTTTTGAGCAGACGCACATTAGTAATATCACCATTGGGATGAAGATAAAACGAAACGATATTGTGTCCTTCTATATCCATACGAACCGCTTCAAATGGATAACCTCTAATCGTAAGCGTATTTTGAGTGATGCGTTGTATTTCACTTAGATATTCGCGGATAAACTTCTGTTGAGTTGGTGTGAAACTCAAAAACTCTTTGCCATAAAGTGTCGTAATACTTTGAGTCGAAAGTCTCGATGATGAAGGCAGATAGAGTGTTTGGGCTTGTTGCATAAGCATATTTGCAAGTGAAGTATTGGAAGATTTACGATAAGAATTTGATTTTGGTGTTGTCGGAAATGGAACAATTTTTGGGATTTTTTTGTGTGTAGCGATGGTTTTTTGTCTTTTTGATTTATGAGGTTTGGTGAGGTTTGCCTCTGTCATTTTTTTGGCGATAAGTGTACTTTTTGGTTTGGTCTTTTTTTGTGTGGCAATAGGCGTTGGTGCTTGAATCTCTTTTTGGGGTTGTGGTGTTTGTAATGATGGTGGTATAAACTGCTTGAGATTGAGCGTCACTTTTTTTTCATTTATGCTACTTTTTTGACTCATACTTGGAGGCAATGGCGTAAGAGGCGTAGGATGTCGCCATACAAGAAGCCATAGAAGCAAAAAAAGCAAAAGATACAACATCAATGAAAGCAAAAAAGCTTGAACAAATCTAATAACCAACTCCTTAGTGCCACTGATGTATAATTTATAAGTTTGTCATTATACACAAAGAGGATTTAACTCCATTTTATCAACCTATCCAAAGGATTTTTTATGACTTATGAAAAAAGTATCACAGCATTTGAAGAGGCATATCGGGTGATTCCTGGAGGCGTGGATTCGCCTGTACGTGCGTTTAAAGGTGTAGAAGGAACGCCACCTTTTATTCAAAGAGGTGAAGGTGGTTATATCTACGACATTGACGGCAACTGTTATATTGATTTTGTACAGAGCTGGGGACCGTTGATTTTTGGACATTGCGATGTAGAGATTGAAAATGCAGTAATTGAGGCGGTAAAAAAAGGATTGAGTTTCGGTGCGCCGACTTTATCGGAGACCGCATTAGCAAGCGAGATCGTATCGCTTTTTGACACTATCGACAAAGTGCGATTTGTAAGTTCTGGTACTGAAGCGGTCATGAGTGCGATTCGATTGGCACGAGGATTTACAAGACGTGATACGATTGTCAAATTTGCAGGGTGTTATCATGGTCACTCTGATTCGCTTTTGGTACAAGCAGGCTCTGGATTGGCGACTTTTGGCACACCAAGCAGTCCAGGTGTACCAGCGGATTTGACACAACACACACTTCTTGCAACATACAACGATATCTCTATCGTAGAGCAGTGTTTTATCGATGCAAAAGGAGAGATCGCATGCGTGATTATCGAACCAATCGCAGGAAATATGGGATTGGTGCCTGCGAGCGAAGCGTTTCTTCAGTCTCTTCGTAAGATATGTGACGAACACGGAGCATTATTGATTTTTGATGAAGTAATGAGTGGCTTTAGAGCTTCTCTCAAAGGCTCTCAAGGAATCAGTAGCGTTGTCCCCGATATGATGACTTGGGGAAAAGTAATCGGTGCAGGAATGCCTGTGGGAGCATTTGGTGCAAGAGCTGAGATTATGGCGTATCTCTCTCCTGAAGGACCTGTGTATCAAGCAGGAACACTCAGTGGCAATCCTGTAGCAATGGCGGCTGGATTAGCAAGCTTACAAAAACTAAAAGCAAATCCTGATATTTTTGCAACTCTTGAAAAAAGAGCCAAAAGACTAATGGAGGGTTTTCAAAAAGCCGCTGATGCACTCGATATACCAATGGTCACCGAGGTAAGAGGCAGTATGTTTGGCTTATTTTTCTCTGCAACTCCCGTGACAAACTTCACTCAAGCACAACAAAACGACACCAAACGCTTTGCAAAATTCCACAAAGGAATGCTCGATAGAGGCGTTTATCTTGCCTGTTCTTCTTATGAAGCAGGATTTATCTCAACAGCAACCACAGATGAAATGATTGAAAAAGCAATAGAAATGGCAACAGAAACGCTAAAAGAGATCAAAAACTGATCTTTTTTCTATCT
>DYPM01000044.1 GCA_020719895.1 Sulfurovum sp.
AACATGAGATAGATTTAAGTTTTGTTTGACAAATCTATGCGATAAACTCTATCAATTAATATGTGTATATTAGAAACATTCATTTATGGAAGTTGTTACAATTAGGATCTCTGATTAAACATAAATTGTTTAAGAGCGACCAGTCGCGAGAGCTGTCTGCTGAAGACCTAATTTTTGGCTTTGCCAAAAATTTGAGAATAAATCAAATGTTACAGTTCTTTGCATGGAGGTAGTTGATAATAACGATATTGTAATATTTCGCTCTTTTTGATATCGCCATCAATACAGGTGCGATGTTGGGATTTGAGGTAGCGGGCATTTTCATAGACACGATAGATAGTGTGAGCGAAGTGCTTTTTTTGAGGAAAAATACCACTGTAGTAGAGAGGCTGATGCAATACCGTCACTGTTGCACCTATCACTAAAAAACCAAAAATAATATAAAGTCCCATTTTATATTTGTGACGAAATTTTGGCAATCTTACGCCAATAGTGCGATAAAAAAGATCTAACATTACCAAAATCGCTGGCAACACATACGGAGCATAATCGTCAAGGTTTACTTTTTGAGAAATCGAAAGCAACAATGAAGTGATAAAAGCAGTAAAAGCGATATACCAAATAAGCTCTTTTTTTTCTCTCAAAGCGATTCGATAGAGTGTATAAAAAAAATAAAGAAACAAAAAAGGAGAAAAAATAGAAGCATAAAGACCAAAAATATCTACAAAATGCCCTGAAAAGACATCTCCTTTAATCTCAATTCCTTTGGAGAGAATCAAAAAAGCTATCAAAAAAGTGGCAGATAGTGTAGTCAAAAACCGTATTTTATTGAAGACTCCAAACAGTAATGTAGCGATAAAAAAAAGAATCGAAGTCTCATCTATCACAAAAAGAAAAAACATTACAATTGGCAATATCCAAAAAAAACCTCTCTGATATGCAAGCACAAAAAGTAGTACTAGTGGTAATACTATAATTGTCATATTTGC
The DNA here is from genome assembly GCA_020719895.1 of Sulfurovum sp. GTDB lineage: Bacteria > Campylobacterota > Campylobacteria > Campylobacterales > Sulfurovaceae > Sulfurovum. The sequence goes on from DYPM01000044.1 coordinate 990, forward strand.
CATACTCACCGCTATCATTACTCCAGGCAAAAGCATAAAAACCAGCGTGGTAAATTTATTTTGACTCAAAATATAAAAAAGTCCAATAGACAACGCTCCAAAAAAAAGCGTATAGAGTCTTAATCCTACAAAGCTATCAATCAAAGCGTTTCCCCACACCATAAAAGTTTGTGCAAGATTTTTTGATCCATAAAGTAGCTGTGCTTCGTAAGGAGTGATTGGTGTAGTTATCGTAAGATAGAGAATGGATAGAGCATAAAAAAAGCTAAACCAAAAAAAGTGAATTGTTTTCATCGATTAGAGTTTGAGAAAATTTCCAATTATTTTATGTCCATATTCGCTCATAATTGATTCAGGATGAAACTGTACGCCATAGATTGGTCTATTTTTGATCTGAAGTGACATAATTTCTTTATCATCAATGCTGTGAGAAGTGGGAATGATATGATTTGGAAGAGTGGTTTTATCGACAATAAGAGAGTGATAACGGGTCGCTCGAAACTCTTGAGGCATTGTGTCAAAAATAGGCGTTTGTGCATCATCGATATGTACTTGTGAGGTTTTGCCGTGCATCATATTTTTGGCTCTTATTACTTTGCCGCCAAACGCTTGAGCGATACTCTGATGCCCCAAACAAATACCGAAGATTGGTGTAGTTTCGCCAAATGCCTTGATTACATCAAGCGTGACTCCAGCATCATCGGGTGTCGCAGGTCCTGGTGAAAGAATAATCTTTTTAGGATTTAATGCTCGAATCTCCTCTATACTCATTTCGTCATTACGAATCACTTTGAGATTTGCTCCCAACTCGCGACAATACTGCACTATATTGTAAGTGAAGCTGTCGTAATTGTCTATCATTAGTATCATTTGATTCCTTTATTTGTGCATTTGACTATCGATAGTGATTACTGTGTGTACATTGCCTCTTGGATTGAAATCTGCTACCAATTTTATTGATTTTGGTTGCAGTTTCTCATAAAGAGTGTGATAAATCTCATTCGCACTGTTTTCATGTGAGATGTAGCGGTACATAAAAGAGTTGATATAGAGTTTCAATGCTTTGAGTTCTATTACTTTTTGATCAGGAATATAGCTAAGTTTGAGTGTCGCAAAATCAGGATAACCAGAACGAGGACACAATGCCATAAACTCAGGAAGTGTAATCTCTATAAGATAGTCTTTAGAGTGGATGTTTGGCCAAAAGTTTTCTTCACGAGAGATATCAAATTCACGTATCTCTTTTTCGCCATATTTCATTTTTTATCCTTGATTGTATTGTTTGATAATGGCTGTTTTGTTGAGTGGTTTTGCAACACCAAAGCCTTGAATATAGTCTATGCCTATCGTTTTGAGTATTTGTTTTTGCGACTCTTGGTCTACCCATTTTGCGACGGTTATGATTTCTAAATCTTTGGACATTTTTACCATTGAAGCAAGCATTGCGTGTGTTGATTTCTCTTCAAGATTGTTCACAAAATCACGATCAAACTGAATCATATCAAAAGTAAAATGTTTCATATACTCCATCGAAGCGTTAGAAGCACCAAAATTATCAATACAAACACGTACGCCTTGTGTGCGAATCTCGCGTAATATTTTGAGATAACCTTCAAGATTGTGGTGTGCTTTTTTTTCATAGAGTTGAATAATCAGTCGAGATGGATTGATGTGGGCATTTTTAAGTAATTCAAAAAAATAGCTTCTAAACTCTACATCTCGAAGAGAAAAGGGAGAGATATTAAATGTAAAAGAGATATCCTCATCAATCAATGGCAATAAAGAGGTCAGATGTTCCATCAAGACAATATCATATTTTCTTCCTAATCCTAATCGATTGACTATCGGTAAAAAGACACGAGGCAAAACACTCTCTTTTTGTGAAATTTTCAAACGTACCGCTACTTCGTAAATATCGGTTTTTTGAGTACGGACATGGAGTAGGGGACGAAATGAAAGGATGAGTGCTTTTTTTTCAATTGCTTCAATCACTTGATGTTCAATGCGAGAAAGCTCTTTGGCATCTTGAACAAAACTATCATCTCTTTTTGTCCCTTCATTTTTTTCTCTATCTTCCATATCAATCAAGGAACGTAACTGCTCAAGAGAGTTGCAAAAATCAATATCGGTATTGGTGATAATGCTATAGCGATAGTCGAGTTCGATATTGTTTATTGTCGGATATGTCGCGATAAAATGACTTAGTATCTGTTCTACTTGTTCTCCGTTGGTTTGGAGTGCAATCAAAAATTCTGCACCATAGCGTCTTCCCATCAACGGATTTTTTATTTTGGCACGTTCAAAACTATGATTGAGTCGATTTACAAAACGATACAGCATCGCATCAATCTCGAATGTACTGTAGTTTTCATTGATACTTGAGAGATTTTGAATGATAAGTAGCGAAAGGGATTGTGGCTTATACTCTTCTAATTGTTCTACAAACGCTTTTTCAGTAAAGATTTGGGTGACTTGATCAATCAAAGACTCTTTGGCACTACGTGCAATAAAAAAGAAAATAAAATAGACTGATACAAAAATGAGTGCCACAATCATTAGATTGTTTTCAAGATTTAAATCAGTGATTTTTCCTTTGAGAAACATATGATAAATTACCAAAAAGAGAAGTACAAGTATCGGAAGTATTGCTCTTAGTGCAAGTTTAAAATGACGTTGTCTCTCTTTTTTTTCAGAATAAAGCATCACACATCCAAGTTTTTGACATCTTTGGCGTGGGTTTCAATATAGTTTCTTCGTGGTTCTACTTCATCTCCCATAAAAAGAACAAAGACATCATCAGCACTCTGCATATCTTCAATTTTTACCTTAAGTAGTTTACGATTTTGTGGCGTCATTGTAGTCTCCCACAACTGCTCTGGATTCATCTCTCCCAATCCTTTGTAGCGTTGAATGTATGCTCCTTTTTTGGCACTGTTTTCAATCTCATTGTAGAGTTCCAAAAGATCCTTATTGGCAAATTCGTCGGTGATATGTTCTTGAATTTTTTTGTAAATCTCTATGGCACTGTTGTATTGAGGGTTTGTGAAAAGTACGTCGTTGATGATAAGCTCTTCAAGTCCATCGACAGTTTGAACATAAAAATGTATCTCTTCGTCCTCGATAGACTGATTTAGAATATTGTATCCCAAGCTTCGGATATACGCCTCCAACTTTTGGGCAAGCTCTAAATAGTCGCCACCAGTACAATCAAGCTCTTGAATCATATAACGTACTACTTGCACCAAAGCAAAACGATTCTCCAACTCTTTGAGTACCATTTTGTAGCGTCCTACCAACTTAAAAAGATCAGCAAGATCATTATCTCCCATTGTTTGACTTTCAATTGCAAGAATTCCATTTTCTATCAAAAAGTTGTTGAGTTCTATATCGTCTTTAAGATAGATTTCATTTTTGCCTTTTTTGTAGCGATAGAGTGGCGGTTGTGCCAAATAGAGATAGCCTTTTTCGATAATAGGACGAAGAAAACGAAAGAAAAATGTCATCAGAAGTGTTTGGATGTGACTTCCATCTACATCAGCATCGGTCATAATAATCACTTTGTGATATCGAAGCTTCTCTTCATCAAACTCATCACCAATACCACAACCCAAAGCAGTAATCATATTTTTGATCTCGTCTGATTTTAGAATCTTTTCAAGACGAGCTTTTTCAACATTAAGGATTTTTCCCTTCAGTGGCAAAATCGCTTGAAACACACGATCTCTTCCTTGTTTGGCAGAGCCACCCGCAGAGTCCCCTTCTACCAAATAGATTTCTGATATTTCTGGATCTTTGCTTTGGCAATCTGCTAATTTTCCAGGAAGTGTTCCTACGCTAAAGGAGTCTTTTCTTTTGACTAAATCCTTAGCTCGCTTTGCTGCATCACGTCCGCGTGCCGCAAGTAACACTTGTGCCATGATAGCTTTAGCTTCGATGGGATTCTCTTCGAGGTATTTATTGAAAGAGTCACTAAAAAACTTCTGTACCAATGGACGCACATAGCTTGAGCCAAGCTTCCCTTTGGTTTGTCCTTCAAATTGTGGCTCAGGAATGCGTACAGATATGACAGCAATCAATCCTTCACCGCAATCTTCGCCTGTGATTTTGGTGGTTTTCTCTTTGGCATTGGCATTTTTGGTGATATAGCTTGCAACCGAACGGGTCAAACCAGCACGAAACCCAACTTCGTGTGTTCCACCTTCGGGTGTTTTGATATTGTTTACAAACGAAAGCACTTTGTCGGTGTCATCATCACAATACATCAGTGCTATATCGATTTCAATATCATCTGCCTTGCCACTAAAAAACTGCGACGATGACAAAATCGGTTTTGTGTTGATCTCTTCAACAAACTGTCGAATTCCACCTTCAAAGTGATACTTCTCTTGGGTGTTGTCTCTCTCATCTTTAAATTCAATCGTAATCTGTGGATTGAGATAACACAACTCTTTAAAGCGTTTCATCAAAATCTCTTTTTTGAACTCTACGCCTTCGGTAAAGATACTCTCGTCAGGCCAAAACTCAATATGTGTGCCTGTTTTTTTGCTTTTTCCGCTCTCTACTAAAATCGCTTCGGGGATACCGCAAGCAAATGTTTGTTTGTAGATATGTCCTTCACGACTGATTGTTAAATCAAGTTTTTTTGAGAGTGCATTGACGACAGAAACGCCGACTCCGTGGAGTCCACCTGATACTTTGTAAGTGTCTTTATCAAATTTTCCTCCAGCATGCAATACTGTCATAACAACCGTCGCAGCTGAAATCTTCTCAGTAGGATGTTCTGATACAGGAATACCGCGTCCATTATCTTCAATAATTGCTGATCCGACTTTGGTCAAAGTGACTTTAATAGTATCGCAATGTCCCGCCATCGCCTCATCGATAGAGTTGTCTACGACTTCGTAGACAAGATGGTGCAGTCCTTTGGTAGAGGTGTCTCCGATATACATACCAGGTCTTTTTCGTACTGCTTCAAGACCTTTGAGGACTTTGATATTGTCTGCGCCATATTCTGCCATGATTTCTCCAGATGATTTCCCTCTATCGCACTTTATTATCTCTTTCAAAAGTTTCTCTTTTGGTTGAGTAGTGATTTAGTGTAAGGGATAATTTGAATTTTAAGTAAAAAGAATTTTAACCAAACTTCCCTTTTGAAGAGGATTTTGGAGTGTTGTAGTGCTTCTTGAAGAGTTGTGTTATACTCATCTAATAATTGAGATATGGGAATCTCTAAAAACCGTCATACCGAACTTGATTTCGTATCTCATATGCCTCAAATACGAGATTGTGGGTCAAGCTCGCAATGACAAGATTGGATTTTTAGAGATGCTCATATATAAAAAAGGAACAATTTTGATGAAAGAAAATAGAGAACAGATGATTCAAACAGCGATTGTCAATCTTCAAAAAACACAAGAGAATTTAAAGCTTCCCACAAAAGCAATCAAACGACTTTTTAGCTCATTTGTGATTAGTGCATACGCCCATTCTCAAGAGATGCTTGTGTTGGTTGGACAAGGAGATGCGACGGCTATCAAAGCCAAAGCCCATGCAATCAGGGGTGTTGCATTAACGCTCTGTTTTGAAGGGATCGGCACATTGTGTCACTCTCTTGAGTATGAGTATGAAAAGCTTAATACTCCTCAAGAGACGATTCAAACTCTCCATAATGCACTTCATTTGATCATGGAAGCAGAAGAAGAGATTTTGGCGAGAGTTGAAGGGTAATCTTTATTATTTATTTTTGTTCACTGTTTTGTTATGGTATAGTTCTCATAAAACCATTTGGTTAGATTCATTTTTTACTAAGGTGCAAGTAATGAAAAGAAACGCTTTTACAATGTTGGAATTGGTGTTGGTAATTGTAGTGATGGGAATACTTGCCTCAATGGCAATTCCTCGAATGGAACGTGATACACGTCAAGAAGTAGCAGATAATATTCTATCTGCGATTCGTTATACACAACATTTGGCTTTGATGGATGACAAAACAGATCCTACTGACGTTAAGTGGCAAATGCTTTTGTGGCATATTCGATTTTCACATTACACATTGACAAATGGCGATAAAAGATGGTTTTATACCATCTCGAGTAATTCTGATCATAATGAAAATGTAGATAAAAATGAGACTGCCATAGATCCTCAAAATGGACTTTATCTCTTCCATGCAGGTGGAGATCAGACGCTTGATGAGGTTGATCAGAGTCCAAATATCTTTTTGGGTGAGAATTACGGCGTTAAGAGTATCTCATTTGGTGGAGGATGTGACAGTCAGCATATTGCTTTTGACCATATTGGCAGACCTTATAATGGAATTTATGCAGCAACAAATGACTTCTCTACGATTATGAAAACACCATGTAAGCTTACTTTTGGGTTTGAAGATGGCTTGGGTGCTAATCCGTTGATTATCACAATTGAGCCTGAAACTGGATATGCGTCTATCACAGGACAACCAGACGCATAATTTTTTGACTGAATAAGTTTTTTTTATTGCATTTATAAAGGTAGCACAACACAATGACACGTTTATTTGGATTTTTTTCTTTTTTTCTTTTTTCTTTTTTTGTTGGAGGTTGCAGTGGAACGAGTAGTGATACTGAAGAGTTTAACAAACCTGAGATTTATTGGTATAAAAAAATTGCAGAGAGTATCTCCTCTTCTATGATGGACAAAGCCGATGGTTATTATATCTCTCTTAAAAGCGAACATATACGTTCACCGCTTATGCCTACTGCTATGGAGATGCTAGCTTATGCACACGCCAACAAAGAGGAGTATCAACTTGCCAATTTTTATCTTGATGAGTACAATAAACAGTATGGCGAAGAGGGAAGCCGAGAGTATATTGCCTATCTTAAAGTAAAATCTTCATTTTTGGGAATCAAAGAGGTCTATAAAGATCAAAAACTCATTCAAGATACAATCAATGCCGCACAAGAGTATCTCTCTGTTTTTGGAGGTTCGGAGTATGCTGTGATGGTCTCTACAATACTCACACGTTTGCAGATGACCCAGTATCTTCTCAATGAAAATGTCGCATCTTTATATCGTCGCACAGGCAAACAACAAGCCGCAAAGATATATCTTGAAAGAAACCAAAATGCACTTATTAAAAGAAAAGATATCAAAGATCCAGAAGTTGGAATTGTGGCAGAGTTGTTAGATTAAATCTGTTACTTTTTGTTGAGATCTCTGATTAAGCATTATTTAGAGTGTCACGGTTTGTTTCAAATCTCGCAATGACGGTGTTTGTCATTGCGAACAAAGTGAAGCAATCTATTTTTATAGATGTATATTTTTTACTTCATCTCTCTTGGATCTACAATTTTTCCTGCGATTGCGGATGCAGCAGCGACAGCTGAGTTGGCAAGATAGATTTCAGAACTTCTTGCACCCATTCTACCGACAAAGTTACGATTGGTAGTCGCCACACATCGCTCTCCATCGCCTAAGATTCCCATATATCCGCCAAGACACGCACCGCAAGTAGGATTTGATACTACAGCACCCGCTTCGATAAGTGTATCGATAAGACCTTCGTGTTGGGCTTGTAAAAATATCTTTTGTGTTGCAGGAGTGACAATCATACGAGTGTGTCGAGCGACTTTTTTGTCTTTGACAATAGTTGCGGCGATTCTGAGATCTTCGATTCTACCATTGGTACAGCTACCGATCATGACTTGATCTATTTTGATATTGTCCGCTACAGCAGTTTCGATAGGTTTGCCATTTTCGGGCAAAAATGGATAAGCAACCACAGGAGAGAGTTGACCTACATCGATAGTGATGGTTTGACAATAGAGTGCATCATCATCAGCAAAGTAAATTTTAGGTTCAGATCTTAGTCCTCCATTTTGGATTTTTCGCTCTTCAAGATAAGCAAGTGTCACAGAATCAACGGCAAAAATTCCATTTTTAGCACCCGCTTCAATCACCATATTGGCAATTGAAAAACGATCCGACATTCCCAAATAACGTACCGCTTCACCAGAAAATTCAATCGCTTTATAAAGTGCTCCATCTACACCAATCATACGAATGAGTTCGAGAATAATATCTTTTCCATAGATATGTTTTCCAGGTTTGCCAATAAGCTTTACTTTGATAGTCTCAGGCACTTTAAACCAATTACCACCTGTAATCATCCCAAAAGCAAGATCAGTACTTCCCATTCCTGTAGAAAAAGCACCCAATGCACCATGTGTGCATGTATGAGAATCAGCACCGATGATCACATCTCCAGGGATTATCAGTCCTTTTTCAGGTAAAAGTGCATGTTCTATTCCCATGTCTTTTTCATCAAAAAAATATTTGAGATCATGTTTGTAGGCAAAATCACGACTTATTTTGGCTTGGTTTGCTGATGCTATATCTTTGGCAGGAATGTAGTGATCCATCACAATACAGAAATTATCAGGACGTGCCAAACTCTCTGCACCACTTTCTTGAAAGGCTTTGATGGAGATAGGAGTAGTGATGTCATTGCCAATAATCATATCAATATCGACCCTTACAATCTCTCCAGCTTTTACCGAACGTTTCGCATGTTCAGAAAATATTTTTTCGGTAATTGTTTTACCCATAATGAAAAATCCTTATTTAGAAAATAAAAAATATTATACCGCAGTTCAAAAACTCTTTCTTATAATTTGATATGACACACTTCAAATCAACAAGTGTATTTAGAGTATCAAAGATGATTTGTCTGCTTGCGTGTTGTTTTTGTCTTGAATCTCTCGGCACATTCCAAAGATAGAAAATGAAAAAATTGAACCTTGATGTAAAGTGCTTATGATTTTAAGTTCAGTATTGTGCATTTCAAGGATATTTTTGACAATAGCAAGCCCTAATCCCATAGAGTTGTCCCAGTTGTGTTTGTCAGAACGATAGAATTTTTTGGTCACTTTGTCGATCTCTTTTTTGGCGATGCCGATCCCTTTGTCTTCTACGCTAATGGTGTGAGCTGTGAGATGTACAATCACACTCTCTTTGGAGTATTTGAGGGCATTTTCGATGAGGTTTTTGAGAACAATCTCCATCAATGTTCTATCAGCATAGAGTTCATACTCTCCGCCTTCAATCAGAATCTCTCGATGTTTATACTTCTCTTCAAGATGAAACTTCACTTCTTCGATGAGATGTTTGAGTTTGAAACGACTTTTGTGAAGTGTCGTCTCACCACTTTCAAACTTATTCCATAATACCAAACGAGAAAGAATCGCTTCGATTTTATCACCATTTTTGGCGATTTTATCCAAGAATTTGATTTGCAATGTCTCAGAAATATTTGGATCTTCTTTGAGGGTTTGTGCATATCCAATAATCGCTGCGATGGGATTACGAAATTCATGTGCGATAGCTGAAATAATATCGCCTCTTTGACGGTTTTTGAGTTTGAGTTTGGTGTTGTATTTTTGTTTGAGATCTTCTCTCTTTTTGGATTTCTTGAGAAGTCTCACAAGACTATAGTTAATCTCTTCAAACTCTCGAATCAAAAAAGAAGCATCATGCTGATTAATTGCATCAATATCATCAATATAACGTAGATAACGATTGATAGCACGCAATTGCTCTTGCATTGATACAGCACCTTGATAGAGTATAAAAATCAAAATGCCAAACGCAATAGCGATCAGTACAACAGTAAAAATAAAAATATGGTTATTTTCAATAAAAATTCCCAATATTGTCACAAAAAGAAGAAAAATAACTACCGAAAGAGTAGTCATTCTTAACATTACATATTCGACAAAATTAGGACGATGCATTCTAAAAAACCACCTAATTCTCTTCTACATCGTTGATATAGCTCAAAAAATCTTCCGCATCAAAATACCCAATGACACGCTCCAAAGTCTCTTTGTTGGGTGTCATAAAAAAGATTGTCGGAGCTGGATAGTGTTCTTTTGGTAACACTTTCATCTCCTCTTCGTCGTCTCTGTCAAGCTCTACTAAAACATAGTTTTGTAATCGTTTGATGATTTTTGGATTTGAGAGTGTCTCCTCTTTCATTTTGATACACCACTTGCAGTAAGCAGCTTGCACCATTACCATGATATTTTTATGCTCTTTTTTTGCTTTGGCGATAGCCGTAGGAAAATCCTCTTCCCAAGCCAAATTAGCTCCAAAAAGCAACGCATTGGAGAGTATCAACATCATAAAAAACTTTTTCATAAAAATTCCTTTATTTACATTTGATCAGAACGCTTGAAAGGCAAAGTTTCTCAAGCTACGTTAACGCTAAGTTGTCTTCAACAGACGGTTCTCGCGACTGGTCGCTCTGTTAAAATAACGCCTAAAGGGCGTTATTTGTGATTGTCTTTGCGTAGACGGCTCACGCACTTTGTGTTTGACTATTAAATTTTGAAATAAATGTTTTGAACACTTCATAAAGAGTCTCCACTTCAACAATTGAAGTGCGTTCGTTTGGAGCGTGAATCGTGTCGTTGATCACTCCAAATTCGACAACTTCAATACCATAAGCAGAGATAAATCTCGCATCGCTTGTACCGCCTGCGGTTGAAAGTCTGGGTGAGATACCCGTTTTATCCAAAATAACTTTAGAGATTATATCCACGATGACTGAATCTCTTTTTGTCACAAAAGGATAAGAGCCTTGAGTGAGTTTTAGTTCGTACTCAATTCCTTGAAGAAGATTTTGAAGATAGAGAGTAATCTTCTCTTGTGTTGTTTTGGTGGAGTTACGAACATTGAACATAATCTTTAACTCTCCAGGAGTCACATTGGTCACTTCCATACCACCTCGAATATCGGTAATGACAATTTTGCTTGGTTCAAAATTTTCATCGCCGTTGTCAAGTTCAACTCCTGCGATTTGACTTAAAAATGGTGCGATTTGATGCACAGGATTGATCGCTTTTTGTGGATAAGCAGCGTGTCCTTGTTTTCCTCTGATGGTAAGATAGCCATTGATAGAACCTCTTCGCCCAATTTTTATTGCATCTCCAAATTGGGTTTCACAAGTTGGTTCAGCAACGACACAATAATCAGGAAGAATTCCAATCGCCTCAAGATGTTCAAGCATCACAACAGTACCAAATTTTCCTTCTCCCTCTTCATCAGAAGTGAGAAGTAAAGAGAGTGTGCCATCAAATGCTTCTGTGTCTTTGAGTGCTTGTATAGATGCTGCTACGCCAGATTTCATATCTTGTGTGCCACGACCATAAACATAACCATCTTTGATAAGAGGCACAAAAGGATTGGTTTGCCAGCCGACTCCAGCAGGTACGACATCTACATGACCAGCAAAACAAAGATGCACACCTTCGCCAAACTTTTTATGTAAAAATAGATTTTTAACACCTTCACGATTGACGTAAGTAGATTCAAAATTTTCAAGATACTTTTTTATCAAAGATAAACTTTCTCCATCATTTGGAGTGACAGACTCACAGCTTAGTAGCTTTAAAAATAGATCAATAACGCTCATTACCATCTCCTAAAATATGATGTCGCAAAAACAAAAAACATATCTTTTGTTACTTTTCGATTGAGCCACGATAAGAGACAATGCCACCAGCGTGATTTATGACACGATGGTGACCGTTTTGTTTGAAAATACGTTGCACTTGTCCACTACGACTTCCTGTGCGACAGGTAAAAATAATAGTTTTATCCTTGAGTTCTTCAAGTAGTTTTTGAAACCAATCATCAAAAGAGGAAGTAGGTTTGAGCATATCAACTCCTTTGATATGTCCCATACGATACTCCATTCCTTCTCTTACATCCACCAAAACAAACTCTATTTTTCCTTCTTCTCTTGCTTGAAGTAGATTTACAAGCTCTTCAGAGTGCACATTGCTTTTGTTTAGAATATCTTCCATTTTTTTCCTTAATGTGTAAAAATAACTCAATTGAACTATATGATTATTTAGGATAAATTTTATCTCAAATATCTTAAGCCTATTTTTTGATAGAATTTTTCCGCTTATGTCTAAATGAAAATACTATATAATAGATTAAAACCATTATAAATAAGGTAAATTTGATGCAAATTGATGATCTGCTCCTTGCTAAATTAGAAAAACTTTCTCATCTAAGAATCGATGAAAGCAAAAAAGAGGAGGTGAAAACACAACTCTCCGAAATTTTGAACTACGTCGAAAATCTTAAAGAACTTGATACCGAACATCTTTTGGCAACCTTTTCTACACTTGAAGGTGGAACTCCTATGCGAGAAGATATTCCAATGCGAAATCCTGATATTCCACAAGAGATTCTCAAACACGCTCCTAATGCACAAGACAGCTTTTTTATTGTTCCAGCAATCATCGAATAGCTTTAAGATTCTGCCATCTTTTAACGAACTTGTTTGTTGAAAATGTGTAATATCAAATATTACGT
>DYPM01000045.1:0-11917 GCA_020719895.1 Sulfurovum sp.
TCGATTTTTTTCATTCTCTATCCTTATTTATTTTTTGGGCATCTCTAAAAACCGTTATGCCAAACTTGATTTGGCATCTGTTGTGTCCTAAAATGGGAGATTGCGGGTTCAAGCCCGCAATGACAAAAGGGAACCTCTAAAAACATAGATTGCTTCACTTCGTTCGCAATGACAAATCCCGTCATTGCGAGGCTTTGTAAAAGCCGAAGCAATCCAAAATGTAGTTTTTAGAGATTCCCTTATGGGCATCTCTAAAAACCGTCATGCCAAACTTGATTTGGCATCTGTTGTGTCCTAAAATGGGAGATTGCGGGTCAAGCCCGCAATGACGAAAGGGGGTTTTTAGAGGTTCCCAATAACTATCCAAGTGGAAAATTTGATACGCTCAATCACCGAACCAGATGCGATAGCCACAGTAATCGCTGCAAAAGTTCCCTGAAATGCCACAAAAACAAACATTGGATAGTTTTTTGTGCCACTCAAATCACTCTATCCAATACCACTAAGGAAGAAGTTATCAAATCCGCCCACCACGTTTTGCATCATCGTATTTTCGTTTGTACCAAATGCAAGAGAGTATCCAGCGATAATCCACACGACAAACGTCACCACAAACGCTACCATTACCATCGAAAAGGTATTGAGAGAGTTTTTGGTTCGTGTCATACCCGAATAAAAAAGTGCAAGACCAGCAGGTGTCATCAAAAGCACAAGTGCTGTTGATACCATCATCCAAGCAGTATCACCCGAGTTGAGCGTAGGTGTTTCGTCAGCGAATGCCAAAATCGGCAAAAGTAGTGCCAAGAGAGCCGAAGGTTTAAATTTTATGCCTTATCCTTTGAATGTCTAATTACAAAGCAATAGTAGCACGAGGATAAAACAAAAATATCCAATATATTGGTTAAAAAGTAATCAATAAAAATGCTATTTATTGAATCAACGGTATTTCAAGAAGAATAGCGTTTTCTTTAAGAATCGGCTTGACATGACACAAAGACGAGATTGCTTCAATCTCTTTGTCTCCATCGACATATCGTCCATTGGCACGAAAATGAAGACCAATCAACGACTGTTTTTGGTAATCGACAACCAGATATTGCCCTATCAGAAGTTTGAGAGTAATATCGAGCGAACTTGAAGCACGGAAAGCATAAAGCACCTTTCTAAGAAGTTTTGAAAAGTTGTTTTGATCTATTTTGCATTGTGGAATCTCTTGATCCGTAAGGAGTGTCAGAGGATTTGGATTTTTGGTTTTAAAAAGTGCAATATTGGCTTCAAGCAACACATTAATATCAGTCAATATCAATGACTCCCCGTGAACACTGCGTGTTTGTTTGAGGTGTGGCGTATGATAAAGTCTCAATGAAATATGCTCTTCATTTTCATATCCAACCGTAACAGCATAAAAAAGAAAACTATCATAATTGAGAGAAATAGAAGTGGTGATATAACCAAATCCCGCAGGAGCATACGCCAACGCCAATTCATACATCTCTTTTGCACCAACAGAACCAAACAAAATCTCTGCACTATGATTGACATAAAGTATTTTGCCTTCATTACTAAAAAGCACAAACGGACTGTTGTCCCACTCTACAAATGGTTCAAAATTGATAATAGAATTAATCGATTTTGTGTTCATAAATCTTCTTTCTTAGTGTATTGCGGTTAATTCCCAAAACCTCTGCGAGTTTGAGTTGTGAGCCATACTTTTTTAGCCCTGCTTTAATAAGCGGAATCTCATAGAGTGGAAGGTGTTCTCTGTAAACATCTTTTCCCTCAAGATGCTCAAACAAATAGTGAAAAATCACCTCTTGAATATCTTCTACATTCAAAGAGTACTTCATTATAAACTTATACGCAGACTGCTTTAGGCTTTTGTTGTTGAGTGAAAGGTCTGCTGGAATCATCTCGCTATTGAATGTAGTATTTGAATCAACAAGTAACACCGATATTGCTTCTTGCATATAGAGTGCTTGAAGATAACAAATATCTTCGGTGCGTTCAATCAGCGGAGGCATTGTATAAATAAATGCAAAAAGATCATCAATCAACGCACTATTACCGACATAGTTTGCAGTTGCAATCACACGTTTATTCACAAGATTGAGCGAAGAAGGATTGGTTATCTTTTCAAAATCTGTGATAATCACTTCGTCACTGTTTGCCAAAATATTTTTGAGTTCAGAAAGATTTTCACCAGAAACAATAGGAGCAATAGGAAAAACAGATTGTGCTAAGGTTTTTTTGCCTGTGTATGGAGGACCGATGATAATCGAAGAGACATAAAGGTTTTTGGTAAGGTTTAACCCTTTGATTATCGCTTGTACTTTTTCTGATTTGCTAAAAAAATGTCCCATAGTGACTCTTATGTATGTGAAATAGAAGTCAATTATCTTATCATAAAGTGCTGAATTTATAGGCAACTTATCTCATCTATGATACAATCGTCACTATTTTAGATTTTTCTAAAGGCAAACTATTAAAACATTGTTTCAACGCTTTTTTAGACACTTCTCTTATTTGACACTTGAGCAGGCGATTGAGTATTTTGCTATTTTTGGTGGCGTAGAGGAGTCTGTAACGCTTGGTTTTTTTGATGATACGCTTTCGATGGTGCAGGTCAATTTCATAGAGCAAATCGAAGCATCACAATCATTGGTCTCACTTAGTTTTTTGATGGAATCTCCCTATCGTGAACTTCTCATCGCTACAGCAAGAGGAGATGGCAAACTCTATAACATCATACGCAAAGCCAAACTTTATGAGAGTGCAGGAGAGAGAATCATCGCCGAACTTATTGATTTGGGTGTACTGAAAGTAGAAAAATCAAGAGAAAATCCACTCCGTCTTTATTCTAAACAAAAAATAAAAAAAGATCTTCGCACCTATCGCATTCAAAACAAGCTTCGTTTTCAAACTCCTTTTTTGCGTTTTTGGTTTGGTTTTGTTGAGCCATACAAAGAAGCAATACAAAAAGGCAAAAGCGAACTTTTTTTAGACAACTTCATCAACCACTACGAACGATTACGTTCATTGGTATACGAACAACTCTGCAATGATCTTCTTGTGCCATACTATCAAAACAGACAAACGACTCTTCTCTCTTTGGGAAGTTATTGGGATCATTGTAGCGAATTTGATATTTTAGCCGTGAGTGCTGAGCACAAAATTATCCTTGGTGAGTGTAAATACAAAGACCGAAAAGTATGCAAAAATGAACTCAATAAGCTAATACTCAAAGCCACCCAATCACAAATTCCAGTCGATACTTATGCTCTTTTTTCAAAAAGCGGTTTCTCCAATGAACTACTGCAACAACAAAACGACCGATTATTACTGTTTGATTTGAATGATTTGAAAATATTAGTGGAGTAATAAATAAATTTTCTGATTAATTGAATATTCTGAAAAATACTCAAAAGCATCACATTTTCTCAGAAATTAGACTAAGCTTTCAGAAATGACCCTGCGTCAAAAACCTCAATTCCGCAATCACAAAACTTCACATCGTTGGTGATGAGACAAGCACAATTATTTTGCTTTGCACACAAGCACTGCATCACGTCCTCCAAATCTGTACTGTGCAGTAAAGCAAATGCAACTGCCTGCTCAAGAAGATTTTTCCCAAAACAAGCAACCTCCCAATCAATAAAAACTACATTTTGGAAAAACTCTAAAATTTGTTTTTTGTCTTTTGAAATATAAAACAAAGTACTTATCATGTCTTCGCTGATACAAATCCCCCAGTCATCCTCGATAAGCTTTTCTACAAGCCTTAATGATTCTTGATGTCTTGTCCTTTTGCAATCAAGTATATCTGCCACGATATTTGTGTCTAAAAAAACTTTTTGATTTTTAACCATCAAGCTTTTCTAATGAGATATTATTTTTTAGTTTGCCCAAAGAGAGATTGTCATATTTCTCATCAATTTCCCCTTTTCCTGCAAAGGTTCTGAGTCTTGAGAATTTGGCACTTTTTTCATCTTTTGATTTTTGTGCAAGATATGCTTTGAATTCAGACGCATATGCAGGAGAGAGAAAAAGCCCTTTGTATGTATGTGTTTTTTTGTCTTCTAAATCAACATAATCATATTCTTGGAATTTATCAATATTCCTTACAAAATCTCTTATTCCTACAGATATTGTCATATCGATCCTTTGTTGTCTTTTTTGTATCGTAGCATATTTTGAGAATAAGTTAATAGATTGAACTATCTGATTAATTTTCAAATTTTTGGCAAAGCCAAAAATTAGGTCGTAAACAAAGAATCTCTCGATTAGTTGCTATCGTAAATCCTCTAATTTTTTAGAAGATTCAATCATCCAAATCTTCCCATAACATAATCTTTTGTCAATTCATTTTTTGGAAGATTAAATACATTTTCAGTAGTGTCATACTCCACAAGATCACCTAAATACATAAATCCTGTATAGTCGCTTATTCGTACTGCTTGTTGCATATTGTGTGTGACTATCACAATGCTAATTTCTTGTTTGAGTTCTTCGATTAGTTCTTCGATTGCTCGAGTCGATTTGGGATCCAAAGCAGAAGTAGGTTCATCAAAAAGAAGAATAGAGGGTTTAAGTGCCACTGCACGTGCGATACAAAGACGCTGTTGCTGTCCACCACTTAGTCCCATACCGTTCTCTTTGAGTCTATCTCTCACCTCTTCCCACAATGCTGCACCACGAAGTGCCACTTCTACTCTATCACGCAACTCTGAATGATTTTTGACGCCAGAAAGACGAAGACCATATGCGACATTATCAAAAATACTCATCGGAAATGGAGTTGGTTTTTGAAAAATCATTCCCACTTTTTGACGCAATGCAATCATATCGTCCTCTTTTTCGAGGTACAAAATATTGTTATGCTTCTGAGCCTCTTGATCCCAAAGCAAAATTTGCCCTTCGTAAGTGTGTCCTGGATAAATATCGTGAATACGATTCATCGCACGAAGCAAAGTGGATTTACCACAACCACTCGGTCCTATGAGTGCTGTTACTTTATTGGTATGAATCGGAAGATCAATATGTTTAAGTGATGGCTCCAATGCTCCAGCATAGGTAAAGTTGAAGTTTTTAATCTCTAAAATAGTTTCCATACGACTTCCTTTAGTTTCGTTTTTTATGTGTAGTAAGAAAACGTCCTGTTAAATTGATCGATAGAACAATAACAGTCAATACAAATGACGCACTCCAAGCCAAATTACGACTCGCTTCATCAGGATAGTTAGCAAGATTATAGATTGCAACAGTCAATGAAGGAAATTGATCATTAAGATTAAATGTCAAAAATGCACTATTGGCAGAGGTAAAAATCAATGGGGCAGTCTCTCCAATAATCCTTGCAAATGCCAAAAGCACTCCTGTAGTGATGCCCACCTTTGCTGATTTCATCACTATATCAAGAATGATACGATGTTTTGAGCCACCAATCGCCATTCCTGCTTCTCTGAGCTCATTAGGAACAAGAGAGAGCATACTGTCTGTTGTGGAAATAATAATTGGCAACATCATAATAGAAAGTGCGACACTTCCTGCCCAACCGTTAAAGCTATTGACAGGTGCAACCATCAATGCAAAAACAAACACTCCAATAACAATCGAAGGTGCACTCATCATCACATCACTTAAATTTCGAATGAAATTGACCAACTTCATATTGCGACCATACTCTCTAAGATAGACTCCCGCCATAAGTCCTACAGGAATTCCGATCACACTCGCCACACCTGCCATCACAAACTGTCCAATAAGCAAATTACGAATTCCACCATTGATAAGATCTTCAGTCAATATGCTCCAATGAATCGTTGAAACACCTTTAACAATCAAAGTCAAAAGTATCCACAACAAAAAGAGAATACCAATCACAGCAGCTGCAGTTGAAAGAAAAAGAATAATTTTGTTGATTTTTAATCTATTTTGCATGGTGTACACCTCTCAAAAAATACCATTTCGCGACAAAAATAACCACAAAACTAATCATAAAAAGCAACAATGCCAAATAGAACATACTCGAAAGCTCAAGATCAGTTGCCTCAGCAAAGTTATTTGCCAACACTACAGGAATAGAAGTCGTAGGCTCAGTCAATCCTTTTGGAAAACTAAATACGCTTCCAATCAAAAAAGCAACTGCCATCGTCTCTCCTATTGCTCTACCGAAAGCCAAAATAATAGAACCAATAATTCCTATTTTGGCATACGGCACCACCACATCTCGAATTACTTCAAATTTTGTTGCACCCATCGCATACGCAGACTCTTTGAGTATGTTTGGAGTAGTATTCATCGAATCTCGTGTAATTGCTGCCATGAAAGGAATTATCATAATTGACAATACAATTCCCGCCGTCAAAACACCAATACCACTTCCACCAAAAATAGCTTGCAAAATCGGTGCAAGATAAAAAAGCCCCCACATTCCATAGATAATACTTGGAATAGCTGCCAAAAGCTCCACTGCAATTGATACTGGTTTTACCATATAAGGCGGTGCTACTTCGGTCAAAAAAACTGCGATTCCCATAGCAATTGGCGTTGCGATAATCATCGCAATAAGTGTTGTCAAAAGCGTTCCGACGATAGGAACAAGTCCTCCAAAAACACCTCCTTCATCATCTGCTCCGACTTTCCAATCTGTTGAGGTCAAAAATCCTAATCCAAATGTAGAGATAGAATCCAATGCATAAATTGTCAAAACCAAAAAAATACCTACAAGTAACACCAACGAAGTCATTGCTGCCATAAATGAGACTTTTGAAAAATAGCGTGCTACCATAATTTCACCCCTTTTAATTTCCAATAGTTTCGTATCATATTTTTAGTTTCTAATGGAAGTGGTACATATCCTTGACGTATCGCCTCTTCATCACCAGTCCTAAAGGCATAATCAAAAAATCGTGCTACATTGGTTTTGTCTTCAATCAACATATCTCGTGGCATCAAAATAAAAGTTGCAGCAACAATCGGATAGGCATTTTTTCCATTAGAGTATGCGATCATCGCATAAAAATCATTCTCAATTGACCACGAAGCATATTTCATGGCTTCTTGAAAATTCTCTATTGTTGGTGAAACAAAACTCCCCTCTTTATTTTCGATGCGTGCCGCTGAGAGTCCCAATTCAATTTTATAAGAGTATTCGGTGTAGCCTATAGAGTATTTGAGCTGTGAAATGGTTGCTGAGACACCAGAGTTCCCTTTTCCTCCAATAGTCGATGCTTTCCATTCAGGTTGTTTGGATGTTTTGTATCTATCAGGAGCAACTTGAGCAAGATAGTAGGTGAAGTTATAAGTAGTTCCTGATTTGTCTGCACGAACAATAGGAATAATTTTTTCGTGTGGAAGTTTGAGATCAGGATTGTTTGACTTGATTGTTGCATCATCCCAATATGCAATAGTTCCATCAAAAATTCCTGCGATAGCTTTGCCCGTAAGTTTAAGCTCATTATCTCTCACATTAGGAAGATTATACGCAAGGACAATCGCACCAGTCACAGAAGGAAACATATCCAAACCATACTTATCTCTGAGTTTTTTATCCAATGGAGTATCGCTCGCACCAAAATCAACCATACGTCTACGTGCTGATTTGATTCCGTCTCCACTTCCTGTTGGAGTAAAATTAATCTGATTTTCGGTGAGATTATAATAATCTCTTATCCACGCTTGATAGAGTGGTGCAGGGAAAGTCGCACCTCTGCCTTTGACTTCAAAAGCAAAAAGATCAACAAAGCTGAGTCCAAAAAATAAAATAATAAATAATGTGCTTCTCTTTTTCATGGTGCGAATTCTATCTTTAGTTTGATTATACTTTAGTGATATTTGCACCAACCAAACAAAATAACTTGGAAATTCCACCTCTAATCACACTTATTCAAAAGTAGAATTTCTCACAAGGGAACCTCTAAAAACTCCCTTTCGTCATTGCGGGCTTGACCCACAATCTTCTATTTGAGGACGCAACAGATGCAAAATCAAGTTTGGCATGACGATTTTTAGAGATGCCCATAATACAAAAAAGAGGTTTTACAATAAAAAGTCAACATTTTCCGATTCTCAAATATTGCCCATACTCAAACAAGCTAAGCAAGGCATTAGCGTTCTATAAGTCGTGTAAAGAACACCATATGGGAACCTCTAAAAAGTCATTCATTCCCGCCTTTATCTCTTTTTATGGTCCAAAAACATTCATCCACAAAATCATCATCCACACAAACTTTCTCTATACATTACGCCAATTAATAATCAAAAAAATACGTAATTGTCATCAAAAACAAAAACAATCCCATTTCAAGCACCAAAAAAACAAATCTTCGTCTCTCTTTTTTATAAAATTCCTTTTTTGTAAAAAGCTGTTCTCCAGCCTCTATACGCAATGGCAATTTAAGATTATCAGTTGTTGTGATCACAAAACGGTCATCTTTTTTGATAACTCTTCCGTAGACTGTGATTGTGTCGTGTTGTTTGAGAGTGTCGGCAATGTAGTCGTAGTGTGTGTAGTTTTTTTCACTTTTTTTTGAGTCAAATTCGTGATTTGTGATTGGCGTTTCGCTTCGTAAACTCTCTTGTTTGAGATTGAATATCACACTTTTGTTTGTTGGAGATCCTTTTATTTCTACAAACACTTTTTGGTTGTTTTGGTTTTGTATCTCAAAGCTATCTGAGATTTCACGATGAAGTATTGTAGATATCTCTTCCATTCCTATACCCGGTTTTTTGCGTTTTACTTGACGGTAGCCAAAAATGACAAAACGATAAAACGCCACATTAGTATATACACGTGGTGTTTTGTAGCGATTGGGTGAGATTACTTTTCCTACTATCTTGACATAAAGTCCTATGAGTGCTTGATTGAAAAATGGAGTTTTACGATACTTTTTGTACTCTTTGTGACTTTTTCTGATTTTGTGGATATTGAAAACACTCAAAAAGAACGAAAAAATAAGAGTGAAAACAACAAAAAAAGGATTATTTGGATCCCAAATAATCGCATTGAACATCAAAAAAATAAATATTGGCTCTATCATCCGTTGTTTCCATTGTTTCCGTTGTTGTTGTTATTATTATTGTTATTGCTTGACTCTCCGCCGTCGTCTGTTTCGTGAAGCATGTCGATAGAAAGCATACGACCATTTTCACCCAAATAATAGCTGTTGTCGATATGATTGATGGTGTTGCCGTCAAACTCCACGATCGCATTGACACTTCCATCGCATCGCATTGACTCTACGATATTTTCATTATGCAAAAAGTAGAGTTCTCTGCGTCTATAGAGTACTTTTTGTACATTTGGCTGTACAAAATCAGACACTTTTTGTATCAAACTCTCCGAACTTCCAATGCCTGATTCTCTTAAAAAAGCAACTGTTCTATTGTTCATTGTATTTACTCCCTAATCATTTTGTAAAAAATAAAATTCAATATTTGCAAATGGCAAATTGATGGCTTGGATATGATAAAAGGCGTTTTTGCGATGTTTTTCGTAGTGGTACTCTCGCATCGTTTTGGTGGTCACAAATAGATTGTTGCGGACATCATCCAAAAAAAGATGTCGGTGTAGATGCAACAGTGGTGTGATATCCAAATGACAATATCCATCAACCCACGAAGCACTCTCAAGCACGCTATTGGCGTAGAGACTCCAATCAAAAATATGCTCTTGTTTGTTTCGTTGTTCATCACCATAAATCACACGTGTATCACGAAGTAGCATCAGATGAAGTGTGTTGTTCACCTCATCGTGACAGGAGATACCAAATATCTTTGGATCAAAACAAAGCAAGACACGATTTGTCATCTCCAAAAACAAAATCTCCCGTTTGGTTTTACGAATCGGACTTTGCATTTGATATCGCTTGTGGTCGATTTCAAGCCAAAAAAGCGAATCGCTATAGATGGATTGCAAAATAGAATCAGAAGAGATGATCGCTTCAATGGTGTTTTTTGGGTCATACAACTCTTCGGTGACGGTAAAGTTTTTTTGTGTGTGTGGTGCGAGGCGGTGAAGTTGTGTGATTTTGTTGGCATAAAGATAGTGTCGCACTTTCGTATCTCTCTCTTGTGGTGAAAGTGGCGGATAGAGTGTGGGGTTGTCGCGATAGATTGCTTTTTGTAAAGCACAGGTGTAGCTTTTGGTGGTGTTGGTTTGGGTGCGTACAAAAGTACATCCTAAGTTGCAATAACTGAAATATTCGCACTCCAAACACGATTCGTCTATGCTGAGTGTGTTTTCGTTGGTGGCGATTTGTCGTGTACCGTTGGCGATAATCGTATCGATTTCATCACGATAAAGATTACCATATCGATACATATCGGAGGATTGTCCTCTGGGACATGAGTAAACCTCGCCGTCATACTGCACCAAAAAAAACTTATTGCCACAATTGACCGCACTACAACAGTACGCTGGTGTAAACTCCGCAAACCAATGTTCCCTAAATCCAGCCTCAAGCTCCGTACCCGCAAACGCCTCTTTAAGTTTTTCGTAAACAATCACCTGTTCGTCGTCACTGAGCATTTGCGTTCCGTCGATTTTGGCACCAAACTTCTCTTCATTTTTAATCGAGTCAAATCCAAACATAATGTTAAAACGGCTCATATCCAAACCTATTTCGTAGTGAATCGTGCGGATATCTTCGATAAAAGCATCCAAATGTTCGAGATGCTCTCGTGTCATCACGCATGATATTTTCTTGTGGTGAGGATAACATGCGAGAAGTTTGAGGTTTTCTTTTATTTTTTGAAGCGTAGAGTGACCTTGTTTATCGACACGGTATTTCTCATGCAAAAAAAGAGGCAGATCTACACTTCCGCTTACTGAGACGCGGTATTTTTTGAGAGTGTCGTAGTGTTTGTCGAAGGCGAAGAGATTGGTTTTGATGTGAATAGGATTGGCTTTGTGACCTAATAATTCAATTGCGGTATTGTAGTCGCGGTAGTAGGTTTGAGCGATTTCAAAGAGCCTATCAAGCGTCTGCGAAGAGAGTACAGTCACCTCACCGCCGTGAAATGAGAGATTAAACGGAATATATCCATTTTGAGTGAATTGCTCTATGGCATATCGAAGTGTTTCGACTGCTTTATCAGCATCTATTTTGGTTTCGGTTTCGTCACCTAAATAGCAATATTTGCATCCCATATTGCAAAACAGTGTAGGAACATAAAGCAGATGTACCGCTTTTTTGTAAGGAGAAGGTTGCATTGAGACTCCTTTTGAAAATATTAAACTATCCGAACAGTTCTACTCTCGAATAAGCAAATTCACATTTCGTAATCGTGTCACCAAAATCTGCAACACATACTGGGCAAAAAGTGGCTCTTTTTCTATCATTTTGTTGAACTCTTTTTGATTCATCTCTACTAATCGACAATTGGTTTTGGCAGTAGCAGTAGCACTACGTCTGCGATTGTCTATCATCGCCATCTCGCCAAACATATTTCCAGAATGAAGTGTCTCAACTACTTTTTTGCCGATGTTAATCTCGACTGATCCTTCGATGATGATATACATCTTCTCCCCTTCACTTCCTTCTCTGAAGATTACTGTTCCCTCTTCGTAATGTTGTGATTTCTCTTTGTTGTTAAAAATATCATCTAATGCCATATTATCCTCCTATTTTTTAAGATGTGTCATTCTACTTTAACTCCTCTTTAATTAAAGAGGTGGTTTTGCTATACTTTTGGCTTTGTATTATTTTGAATTTTTTGAATATTAAAATTCCCCTTTTGAGTGGTACCAAAGGACGGTGGATTTAGCACGAAGACAACTCAGCGTTAGCGTAGCTTGAATGGCTTCGCCATGAAAGCGTCCTATCAAAACAACAAAGCGACCAGTCGCGTGAGCCGTCTGCTGAAGACAACTCAGCGTTAGCGTAGCTTGAATGGCTTCGCCATGAAAGCGTCCTAT
>DYPM01000045.1:12017-13237 GCA_020719895.1 Sulfurovum sp.
GAAGACAACTCAGCGTTAGCGTAGCTTGAATGGCTTCGCCATGAAAGCGTCCTATCAAAACAACAAAGGAAATTAGTGGAGTGTAAACATTTTGGAAGTTGTGGTTCGTGCGGACTTTACGCACAACCCTACGAAGCCCAACTGCAATACAAAAAAGAAAAAGTAGCAAATCTCCTTTTGCCTTTTTATCCTGACGAAATGACCATTTTTGATTCTCCTCATTCGCATTACCGTGCAAGAGCAGAGTTTCGTATATGGCACAATGGCGATAGATGTGACTATGCGATGGGAAATCTTGACAAAAATGGAGCGGTAATTATCCAGATGTGTCCCAAAGTGATTACTCCGATAGAGAAACGAATGTGGAGACTACTCGAAGTAATCAACGCTTCTCCAAAGATACTTGGTACAAAACTTTTTGGCGTAGAGTTTTTGGCGACCACCACCGATGCGTGTCTTATCACCCTACTCTATCATCGCACACTTGATAATAGATGGCAAGAAGAAGCCAAACATCTTCAAGAGACATTAGATGCTCACATTATCGGACGCTCTCGCAAACAAAAAGTGGTACTCACACAAGAATATGTAACAGAAACACTCACTATCGCAGGAGAAAACTTCCACTATCGTCACTATGAGAGCTGTTTTACCCAACCCAATCCAGAAGTCAATCGCAAAATGATCCAATGGGCAATCACGCAAGCCAAAAAAGTGGAAAATAGTGATTTTTTGGAGAGTTATTGTGGTTTGGGCAACTTCACCTTGCCTCTTTCGCATCTTTTTCAAAAAGTATTGGCAACAGAGATTAGCAAACGCTCCATCGAAGCAGCAGTTCAAAACTGCACACTCAATACTATAAACAATATCTCTTTTGTCCGTCTCTCTTCTGAAGAGATGAGCGAAGCGTTGGAAGGCAAAAGAGCATTCAATCGTCTTCGTGAAGTTGATCTTAATTCTTATTATTTTGGTTGTGTATTGGTTGATCCACCACGAGCAGGATTGGATAGTGCGACAATTAATCTAATTGCAACCATTCCTTATATCATCTATATATCGTGCAATCCCGAAACATTAGCACACGACTTGGAGACACTCTGTCTCACACACAGCATTCAAACAACTGCACTTTTTGATCAATTTCCACATACAGAACATGTAGAGTGCGGTGTATTTTTGTCTCAAAAAGAGAGATAAAAATAACCTTACACACTTTTTTT
>DYPM01000046.1 GCA_020719895.1 Sulfurovum sp.
TGTCTATCGCTTGTATTTAGGAAACTATGCAACCATAACGTGGTGAAACTGGACAATTTTATCTCTTTTTGTGAGTGTCAATATCGATGCGATGCATCTACTTTATGATGGTTTTATTCCTCATCTTCAAGAGCTACTTATCCAATATCCCAATGTGCAAACAAGTGACTTCATGCTCGAAATACTTGAAACAGTAGCAATAGACAATACCGATCAAGCAATTAGTGTGATGCAAAAATGTCAAAATATTGGTATCTTTTTCTCTTTGGATGATTTTAGAACAGGATATTCATCGCTTGCCTATCTCAAACGACTTCCAATTCGAGAGCTTAAGATAGATAAAAGTTTTGTGCAAGATATGCTTGTAAATGCAGAGAATATCGCTCTTCTTGATAGTATCATCTCTCTTGCAAAAATCTTTAACTACAACGTGATTGCCGAAGGTGTTGAAAATATAGAGCATGAAAAATTTCTTTTGCGTTTGGGTTGCAGATTGGCACAAGGGTATGCCATATCTCGTCCCATTCCTGCAAAAGATGTGACGCAGTGGATTACAAACTATACACCAGAACCAAAGTGGCTCAATCTCAAAAGTATCGATTCTCAAAACTCTGTTTTGATCTATAGTGCGATTGAAAATAATGCTATTTTGCAAAAAGTTTTGCAATATATTGATGACAGCGATCTCAAAACAACACCACAAGATAACACAGAGTGCCGATTTGGTCAATGGATTTATGGTTTTAGCAAAGAACATTTTGAAAAATATCCAAACTATAAAACCTTAGAAGAGATTCACAAAAAGTTTCATAAAAAAGCTAATGAAATGATCCAAAAAAAGATTCAAACAAAAAAATATCACAAGAGAGTATCAATGAACTAAAATCACTAAATGATATATTTGCGGAAATGTTTGAAAGAGTATATTGGTTGAGACCTCTGATTAAAGGAAACCTATAAAAACATAGATTGCCATGCAACGTTCGCAATGGCAAACGCCATCATTGCGAGGTTTGGAGCAAACCGTGGCAATCTAAATGATGTTTGTTCAAAGGTCTCAATTAATCAGATGATTCTATTTATTAAATCGCTCCAACACTTGAAGAATTTTTTGCCCTTTGAAGGGTTTTTGAATCATTTCATTATAGTAGAGCCGATCCTCTTCATCGATATCGATATCTCCTGTAATAGAAACTGTATAAAGTGGTACTTTACGATTGTGTTTGGCTTGATATTCACGATAGCGTTTGAGCATCTGCGTACCTGAAATATCTGGCATATTTTTATCAGTAAAAACAATATCATAAGGTCTGCCTCTATCAAATCCGTGGATAAGCTCCTTAAGACCATCTTCTCCGTTGTATCTTGGCGTTACTTCACAATGTTCACCATCAAAAATAGACTCCAAAAGCTGTACATTGAGTTTGCTATCATCAACAATCAAAATATTAGGTTTTTGTTCTGAATACAAAGCACCAAAAAGAACATCTTGAAAGTAGTTGTTTTTAGAGAGAATCGGATAGTTTTCATACTCTTTTTTACGTGAAAGAGAAAAAAGCTTCTCTTCAAAAAGAATCAATTGAATATGATGTTGTTGTGTCGCTTTGATTAAAGCTGCACTCAATTTATGCTCAAAACAAATAATGTAAGTGGTAGTTTTATAGATAGTATCAGAGATAGTGACATTGGATTCGGGCAATCCAACATTAAGAAGAAACCATTTGATATGCTTGGCACTTTCGCATTGAGGTTTGTCGGTATAAATCACTACTTTTTTATCAGGATGAACAAAAGCATAGGTCGGCGAACTATCGACTGCAACAACAGGAATCTCAAAAAAGAAGCGACTTCCAAAGTCAAGCTCACTCTCAAGCGAAAGCGTTCCGCCAAGATCATCTACATATCCAGCACAAATCGCGAGTCCCAAACCTGTACCGCCATGCTCCATAGCCGTATTCTCTTTCTCTTGTTCAAATGCCTTAAAGATATCTTGTTGGCGTTTTTTATCAATCCCAAGCCCTGTATCATCCACTTCTATCAAGAGTCTATTGTCGCGTTTATTATAGGTGACGCTTAGAGTGATGCTTTTGCCTGATGGTGTAAATTTATACGCATTTCCTATCAGATTGATCAAAATACGTTTGAGTTTTACCATTTCTATCTTGATCTCTTTTGGCGTAGCAGGATCAATCTTTATAGTGTAATTGATCTCTTTTGTACTCATATTGGCAGAAAAAATATTTCCAACAGAAGAGAAAAATGATGCAGTATTGACAGGTTCAGGCTTGGAAGCGAGAGCCTCGTGTTGGTATTTGACACGCTCGAGAATCGAATCAATCAATGTATTGATAAACTCTGCACTCTGCTTAGCGTTTTGGATAAATTTCAATATTTTTTTATCTTCAATCTGTCCTTCGATAAGATCTAAAAATCCATACAGAGAGTTTGCTGGAGTTCTTATATCATGCACTGTATTGGAGAGAAACATCATCGACTCATCAAGCTGTTGATTTCCTTGTTTGGACTGCTTTTCAAGCTGTTCGATTTGCACTTGCACTTTGGCTTCATTGACACTCACTTCTCTTTTTTCATTAGTCAAAATATGAATCATTTTTACAAGATAAGGCTCGACAGATTCAAGAAGTGTGATGTCTTTTTGATTGTAGTTGTCATCGCTACTAACTGTTCGAGAGAGTCTTAGAAGACCGATATACTCTCCAGCTTCATCTGCGATAGGAAAAATCATTTGAGCTCTCAACTTAATATCAGTAGGATTGTCTATCTTGGGAAGATACTTTCTCTCGCTTCGTATATGATTAAAAATCATCGGCTCCATCACTGCCAATGTATCGCCCATAACGCCACGCACTTTATTGATATCAATAACCGAAGAAGGATCACTTTTGGAAATAAAAGAGTTTTTCATACGCTCATAAACAAAAAGTTCAGCGAGTTCTGATCTTGTCAAAGCACTAATGAGCTTTTCGATATGTCCACTGATCTCTTTTGGTACTTTGAGCGTTGAAATCTCTCCCATTCCCTTGACCAGTATTCCCATCAACTCTGCACTGTTATACATCTATCTCTCCTAATGATTTTCTCTTTGATACAAATAGGGCTGAGAGAAAAACTGCTCGATTATCTCTCTCATCTCTTTGATATCTTCGGTTTTATTGACCAAATCACGAAATGCCGAAGCACCTTGAAATCCTGCTTTTGAGTAAGTGTGAAGATGTTTGCGAAACATCACTGCACCGTACACTCCATAGTGTGCAAGCATCTGTTCATAATGCTCAAGTACTACGCGAAGAATCAAAGAAGAAGGAATCTCTTGAGTGTTCTCTTTGATCTGATGAAAAATCCATGGCTTACCCACCGCTGCACGTCCGATCATAACTCCATCGGCTCCCGTATGTTCCAATACCCATTTGGCTTTTTGGGGAGAATCAATATCTCCATTAGCAATCACTGGTATCAAAACTGCTTTTTTGATATTTCTAATCGCGTCATAATCCACTGTGGCTTTGTATCGCCCAGCTCTTGTGCGTCCATGCACTGCGATAAAATCAGCACCATTATCTTCACACACTTTGGCGATTTCAATAGGATTTTTTTCATTAAAACCAATACGAATTTTGACAGAAGTGTATGGTTTGTTGGAGTGCTTTTTGATAGTGCGTATTGTGTTTGCCATTTGTGTGAGGTCTGTAAGAAGCGAAGAGCCTTGGAGATTATTTACCACTTTTGGTGCAGGACAGCCACAATTGAGATCAATACAACTTACACCATCAAGTGTATTGACATACTCTACTGCTTGTTGCATCACCATCTCGTTAGAACCTGCAAGTTGCACACTATAAAACGATTCAAGTGGAGATTTTTCTATCATTTTATAGGTTTTTTTGCTTTGATGTACAAGAGCATTAGAGCTAATCATTTCAGATACTGTGAGATCTACACCAAATTTTTTGACCATCGAACGAAAGGGAAGATCTGTAAACCCAGCAAGTGGTGCAAGAGCATAGAGTGGATTGGTATTAGAAAAATGAGCAAGTCGCATAAGGGGAATCCGCCCTTTATCGAGTTTTTGTCTCTTGACAAATCGTATAGATATCAATCAAGTCTTCCAACTTATATTTTGTATTGGATTTTTTGAGTGTATAAAGTACTCTAAACCGTACAAAATCTTTTTTGTCTTGATCATCAAGAAACTTTCCTGCATCTTCAATCAACTCATATTCAAAAAGAAGATAAAGATAAGCGTATTGTGCTTTTGGGGTTTGTATCTGATAAGAGAAGAAAATAGCAAGATTTTCATTTGGAGTAAAGAGCTTTTTGCTCACCTCAGCAATACGCAAAAAACCACTGCAAGAAGGCTTGATACCATCCAAAAACTCTTTAAAAATAGGAATCGTAAGACCCATTTCACTCTCTTTGTTGATACGATAAAGCATCGTCAAAAAACTCTCCACATCAAAAAGTTTGGCAAACGTTCTTGCTTGAATAAAATTGGCTTTAGAAGCATAGATCTCAAGAGCCTTTTTTTGAACCAATTCGGAGTAAAGTTTTCCACCTTTTATCACCTCTTCTACAAATCTATCATCATGCTGTAGTCGATTGAGTCTGTTTTGGATCAGATAAGGATTGCCATCTTGTAACATTTTGTGGAGTTTATGCTCTTTGAGATCAACATACTCTCCACTTTGGATTTTTTTGATGATATTGAGAGCTTTTGCGATCTTAGGTGTCATCTCCTCAACATCATCAATCATCTCTATTTTTGCTTTCGTAAGAACAGAAGCAGTTACTTTCATTGTTTCGTTAAAGTAGCGTTTCTCTTTGATTGGCTCACCCAAAAGAGATGCAAAGATAGCATCTTCAAAACTCTCCATATCTTTATCCCACCGTGAGAAACTACAATGGTTCTTATAGCCAAAAATTGTAATATGCATAAAACTCAAAACAAAAAGCACAAACATTGGCAAAACCACCCAAACTGCTATTGGATAGTTCAGCTCAAATCCAAAAAAATGCAAAATATAACTCTCTGCATTCAATCCATAGACTGCCGAACCCACTGCAATCATCAAAATAACCGATACAAACGTAAATAATCCAAGCCTCACGTTCTGTTCCTTTTTGTATGTCGTTTTAGCGTTGTGCTTTTTCATTAATTTGACGGCATGTGATACAAAATCTTGCGAAGATTTTTACCTCCAAACGTGCACGCCCAATCGGCTCTTCACACATCTCACAAATGCCATAAGTATGATTTTCTATTTTATCCAAAGCAGTTTCAATTTCGTTTAATTCTTTACGTTGCTGTACCAAAATAGCACTGTCCACAATCGAATCCGCAGTCGCAGCAGCATAATCACCTTCGTCATTGAGTTCCAACTCCATCATTCCATCAAGCTCCGATGCAGTGTCTTTTAGATTTTTTTGAATCCGTATTTTTCTTTGAAGCAACTGCGTTTTAAACATTTCGATTTCATCTTCTGTCAACATCTTTTCCTCTGATTTTGTTTTTATTTATGATACGGATGGTTGTGATTGATGGAGAGTCCTCGAAAAAGTTGCTCCAACACCACCACTTTTACCAATTTATGCGAAAGCGTAATTCTACCCAACGAAACCGAATAATCGCACTGCTTGAGAAAATTTTCTTCAAATCCATACGCACCACCGATAAAAAGCGTCACCTCAGCACAATCTTTCAAAAGATCAGCAAATCCAAAACTATCTATCATCGAAGAAGAGGGATCAAAAGCAATCGTTCGCCCACGTCCAAGATAGCGTTGTAGTGCCTTACTGTAAGAGGATTGTGCTACTTGAGGTGTATTTTCGTGTGATTTTGCGATATCTTTATCAAACACCTCGATTACTTCAATTGATGCAAAAGGTTTTGCACTTTTAATGTAGTGTTCAATCAGCGGTGCATAGAGTGGCTCTTTGCTTTTCTTATCTATGATAACTACCGTGATCTTCATTGGTGTACCTTAGGGCTTTTTTGGGAGGTTGGAAGTATATCGCAAAGTGCTTATGAGAACCTCTAAAAATCGAGAATGACAAACCCCGTATTTGTGATGCTTTGCAAAAACCAAAGCAATCCAAAATAAAAGCGTGACACTCAAAATCAATCGACAGATTCATGCTACCAAATTGCACACAACTCTATCTATAATTCATCCTAAAAAAAGGGTGGAGGTATTTTTGAACAAGACAAAAGAGGCACAATGTACGATTATGCGATTGTAGTGATACAAAACAACAAAATAACACCTCCATTACCAAAACTTTGAACATTTTTTAGAGATACTCAATCACAACTATCCACATTCAAAAAATAGAGAATTTTGGGAGCTTATTTTCAAAATAAATCAAGAATTTTATACAATAAATGGTCACTACTATAGCGTAAAAAATATGTTTAAAAAAGCCATATCGCTCTTGAGTTATACGCCTATATTTTTGAAGTTTCAACATTATATTGGAGAAAATGCTGAGAGTTTTATCAAAAATTTTTTGACTCTATTGACAAAGAATAGAGATAGTTAACCTCAAAGCATATATCAATGTAGAAAATATCAGATTTAATGGTCTAATCACCATACAGTTGACAGTTGCCTGATTATATTCCTAAAGCAGTTGTGCCAAAATTTTCATTACAACTTCTCTATGAAAATGCAATCAAACATGGAATGATCAATCAAAAACCACTACAAATAAAGATAAAATATTATCAAAATGAAAATTATGTAACTTATAGAAAACAATGGCACGCCAATTACAAAAACTACTTTTGGAATTGGTCTAAACAATCTTAACAAACGACTCAAGCTTTTGTGTAAAGGCAAACTTATATTAGTCGATACAAAAAACCCCTTGCTATAAAATATATTTAGGAGAATGTGATGAAAATATTGATCGTAGATAATGAAATCTTAGCTTTAGACAGATTGGAGCGTATGCTTTTAAGTTTGGGATACACCAAAATAACACGTGCAAACACAATAGAAGAAGCTCTTGATTTGGCTCAAAAAAAAGTTTTTGATTTGGTTTTTTTGGATATAAATATGCCTCAAATCAACGGCATAGAGTTAGGATATGAGTTTCGTTACCGATACAAAGAGTGTGCGATTATCTATCAAGCTGATCTTAGTGAAGTGGTTTTGAGATCTGACAAAGGTTTCTCTTATTATGCTCAAAAAATATCTGATCTTGAGACACTTCTCACACCCTATCAGTTAGCACGTATATATCGCTCTTATCTTATTAATCTCAACAAAATCAAAGAGATTCAAACCATCGAACAGAGTAAATTACGTTTTTATTTTCACAGTATCGGAGAGTTTGTAGATTATAGTAAAGACGGTGCAAAATTTTTTAGACAACGCTTTTCATTGGGATTGGGAGAAAAAAAATGAAATTCGCCTCTTGTATTAATCAAAATATCGGTATCTATCCTGTCGTCGATCGTGCCAAAAAACTTGAACCACTCTATCGTTGTGGCATCACAACAGCACAGCTTCGCATCAAAGATTTGGATGGAGAGAAATTGGAAAATGAGATTATCGAAGCTATCAAAATCTCTCAAAAATATAATGCACAATTTTTTGTGAACGACTATTGGGAACTTGCAATCAAACACGGTGCTTATGGTATACATTTAGGACAAGAGGATATCCAAAACGCTGATCTTGAAATGATAAAACAATCCAATTTGCGTCTTGGGATTAGTACACACACAACCAAAGAGATAGAGATTGCACTCTCATTTGAGCCATCATATTTAGCGATCGGTCCTATCTATACAACCACTTCTAAAAAAATGGTTTACACTCCTGTAGGTTTAGAAGATTTGCACCAATGGTCAAAAGAGATAACATATCCAATCGTTGCAATTGGTGGCATAAATATATCCAATATAGATGCGGTTTTAGCGACCAAACGTGCCAATGGCATTGCAATGATTTCAGGAGTACTGAATGAAAATGGTGAAATTTGCGAAGAAAAAACAAAACTATTAGTAGAGAAATATCGCAAGTATGCCTAACTACACTCCAACCACTCTCACCATTGCTGGATTTGATCCTTATGGCGGTGCGGGAGTAGTGCTTGATACCAAAGTGATTCATTCTCTCAATGGATATGCACTTAGTGCGATCACTGCACTCACCGCTCAAAACTCACAAGGTGTCAAAGAGGTTTTTGCAACGCCTACAGAGTTTTTTAGAACACAACTTTTTACGATTTTGGACGATATCAAACCCGATGCAATCAAAATAGGAATGTTAGCAAACATCGAAATTGTCAAAATAGTCATCGATGCAATAGATACTTTTGAACTCAAAAATATTGTGCTTGATACAGTACTTGTGAGTTCAAGTGGACATAGGTTATTGTCATTTGATGCAGTAGAGTTGATGAAAAAAGAGCTTTTTCCTCGTGTAGATCTCATCACTCCTAATATTCCCGAAACAGAAACATTATGCGGATTTGATTTTGATTTTTCTCAAACACAAAGAGAAAAAGCATTTGAATATCTCAAAAACACAAACACCTCATCTGTACTTTTCAAAGGTGGTCACAGCACAGAAAAACAAGCAGTAGATTATCTCTATACTGCCGATGCGTGCTATGATTTTGCATCTCCTTGGATTGCGACCACACACACTCACGGCACAGGATGCTTCTATTCTTCTGCAATTGCCACAAATTTAGCAAAAGGTTTTACACTATATAAAAGTGTCAGTTTTGCCAAAGCGTTTTTATACCAATCGCTTCAAAATAGCTCATCACTTCAGTTTGATTATCGAGATAAAAAAATAGATAGAAAAGAAGCGATTTTTTAGAAAACCTCATCCAAAAGAGACTTTACGCACTTTTTTATAAAAATACGTAAAATCTGTGTATTTCTAAAGACTTTTGACCTGATGCCAAAACGGCACACCGATAGTTGGAGTCGAAGGTGAAGCCATATCGCGTTCTGTCATCGCTCCTGCTTGATAGCCCAAACGCCCTGCTTGTACTGCATAGCCAAATGCTTTTGCCATCATCACAGGATCTTGTGCGAGTGCGATTGCGGAGTTGAGGAGGATTCCGTCGTATCCGAGTTCCATTGCTTGTAACGCATGTGAGGGTTTGCCAATCCCCGCGTCGATGATGAGTTGCAACTGCGGAAACTGTTTACGAATCGCTTTGAGATTGTAAGGGTTCATCAATCCACGTCCCGAACCAATCGGTGATCCCCACGGCATAAGTGTGTTGCACCCTGCATCGGCTAACTTTTGTGCCAAAACCAAATCATCTGTCATATAAGGGAGGACTCTAAATCCCTCTTTAATCAAAACCCTTGTCGCTTCCAAAAGTTCGAAAGGATCAGGCTGAAGATTGTATTGATTGCCTATCACTTCTACTTTGATCCAACCAGTACCAAACACTTCTTGTGCCATCATCGCCGTCGTAATCGCCTCTTTGGCAGTGTGACATCCTGCTGTATTAGGCAATACTTGTACACCCAAAGATTTGATAATCTCCCAAAAAGGATTTTCTCCACTTCCTCCTGATTGACGACGCAGTGAGACGGTGACTATCTGCGATCCTGAAGCCTTAATCGCCTCTTTCATCACTTTTGGCGACGGATAGAGTGCTGAGCCTATCATTACTCTGGAGGTGAAGCTTTTGTCCTCAAGGTGCCATATATCATTTGTTTGTATTGTTTCTATATCGCTCATTTTAGCCTCCTTGTACAGGTGAGAGAATATCGATAATATCGCCATCTCGTATCATCGTTTCGTTGTAACTGTTACTAACAACAAATGTCATATTGAGCGCAACCGCAAATCCCTCTTTGTATTTGAGTTTCTCTATAAGCCTCTGTATGCTCATTGTCTCTTCATCAAACTCTATCATTTCACCATTGACTGAAATTTTCATACCACTCTCCTTAGTCCGCCATCAAGAGCATCTTGTACGATCGCAGGAGAGAGTAGATAGCCGTGGCGGTAGAGGCCGTTGATGCGTGTCATTCCTTTGTGTTGCTCGATGCGTGGTAAATTATCCTCAAGTGATGGACGACAATCGGTTTTAGTAGCAACAATTCGTGCTTCTGCAAAGCTTGGATGGACGCTATAGACCGCTGAGAGCAACTCCAAACTTGAACGCACCGATATTGGCGATCTGTCTTCACTCTCGATCTCTGTAGCACCAATCACAAAGCGGTGGTTGGCACGCGGAACGATATAGATTTTATAACGCGGATGCATCAATCGTATCGGACGAGAGAGATTCACTTCGGGAGCATCAAGCCAAAACACCTCACCACGCACACCACGAAGATCAGGCATCTCTTTTTTGGCACCCAATCCTCTCGTATCGAAAATCCAATCAAAATCGGTACCGTGTGTGGCATTGAACGCGTCAAGATCTTCCATTCCGTTCTCTATGAAATGGTTTTCAAACCACGTCACACGAGGATGATTGAGAAGAAAAAGGGTTGAGGCTTCTATAAACATCGCCGAATCTACTTGTCCTTCGGCGTAAAGATGATACGCCATTGTGTGGTGAGAAAGAGATGGCTCCAATGCTGTCAATTCGCGATTTTGAAGCAAACGAATCTCCTTTGCTTGAGGGACTTTGGCATAAATGGTTGCGATGAACCGCTCTAATTCCGCACTGTCTTGTGGGTGAGCTGTAATAACGCTTCCTTTTTGGCTAAACGCTTCGCCAATACCAAGTTGTTCCAAAATCTTTGACCACATCTCAATCGATTTTAGTCCATATTCAAATATCACCGACTCTGCCGTCTCAAGCTCTGCAAAAGGTGATAGCATCCCCGCGGCGGTAGAAGCGGCTGCTCCTTCACCGTCATATCGGGCTTTTTCATAGAGTGTGATGTGGATATTTTTATCTTCAAGCAGTGTGAGTGCCGTGACTCTACCCAAAAGTCCTGCTCCAACGATAGCAATCTTTTTCATGACACTTTTCCATCGGTTGTCATCATTTCTTTATCAATATACACATCACTTCCCATGGCCTTAAAGGTCATTGACATTGCGTCCATTCCTTGTTGTTTTGCCTCTTCGAGAGTTAGTTTTTGAACGTCAGCATAGTCGCGTACCTCTTGAGAGATTTTCATCGAACAAAATTTTGGTCCACACATCGAACAAAAATGTGCCACTTTAGCCGACTCCATGGGCATCGTATCGTCATGGAAGAGTCTTGCTCTCTCTGGATCAAGTCCAATATTGAACTGATCATGCCATCGAAACTCAAAACGTGCTTTACTCATCGCATCGTCTCTTGCTCTTGCACCTATATGACCTTTGGCGATATCTGCTGCGTGCGCTGCGATCTTGTAAGTGATCAAACCCTCTTTGACATCTTCTCTGTTTGGCAAACCCAAATGTTCTTTAGGTGTTACATAACACAACATCGCACACCCAAACCAACCGATCATCGCCGCACCAATTCCCGAAGTGAAGTGATCATATCCTGGAGCGATATCGGTAGTGAGCGGTCCTAATGTATAAAACGGTGCTTCACTACACCACTCAAGCTGTTTTTCCATATTCTCTTTAATCATATGCATCGGTACGTGTCCTGGTCCTTCGATGAGTGTTTGTACATCATACTCCCACGCGATTTTCGTCAGTTCGCCAAGTGTTTTGAGTTCTGCAAATTGTGCTTCATCATTGGCATCTGCAATTGACCCTGGACGCAATCCATCGCCCAAAGAGAAAGTAATATCGTACGCTCTCATAATCTCGCAAATCTCTCTAAAATGTGTATAAAGAAAGTTTTCTTGATGATGTGAGATCATCCACTTTGCCATGATCGAACCGCCACGGCTTACGATTCCCGTCACACGTTTTACCGTCATCGGCACATGATGAAGCAACAATCCTGCATGAATCGTGAAGTAGTCCACGCCTTGCTCTGCTTGTTCGATAAGCGTATCTCGAAACACTTCCCACGTGAGGTCTTCAGCGATTCCATTGACCTTCTCAAGTGCTTGATAAATCGGCACAGTTCCAATCGGCACTGGAGAGTTTCGTAGTATCCAGTCGCGTGTGGTGTGGATATTTTTGCCTGTTGAGAGATCCATCACCGTATCGGCTCCCCAACGTGTCGACCACACCATCTTTTCAACCTCTTCGGCGATGCTTGAAGTGGTCGCGGAGTTGCCAATATTGGCATTGACTTTGACCAAGAAGTTACGCCCGATAATCATTGGTTCGACTTCGGGGTGATTAATATTGCACGGAATCACCGCACGCCCTATTGCGATCTCTTGACGGACAAACTCAGGCGTGATATCTTCGGGCAAATTGGCACCAAAATGCTCTCCCTTGAGTCTCTTTTCACGCTCTTTATCGCTCAAATAGTGACGCATCATTGCACGGTTTTGGTTTTCACGAATCGCTACAAACTCCATCTCTGGAGTAATAATCCCTGCTCTTGCATAATGAAGTTGCGATACATTTTTGCCCGCAATTGCACGAAGTGGTGTTCGCACCAATCCTTTAGCACCAGCGGTTGCAAACGTGAGTTGCTCTTCTGTGTTGTAGCCATTGTCTTTTGGTGCCATAATTCGCCCCGAATACGCCTCTACATCGCCTCGATGCTCAATCCACGTTTTACGAATCACAGGAAGCCCCTGCTCTACATCGATATCAATATCAATATCTGTATAAGAACCCGAAGTGTCATATACATACAATATTTCACCGTTAGTGAGGTTGATTTGACGCATCGGTACACGAATGTGCGGATGAATCTCTCCTGCAATATAGACTTTTTGCGACGCAGGAAACGGTTCTCTTGTGAGAATCTCTTCTTGGTTAAGTAAGGTGTTTGTTTGGATGGTCATAGTGTTTTCCTTTACATTTGACATAACATTTTGTGTTGTGATGAACGTAAAGAAAAGGTAGATTATGAGAGGTGTTTTAGTACTAAAAAATAGACAAAAACAAAATATGGTTCATAAAAATACTCACTCTTCCTTACGCCAGTACGAACTGGATCAAGTTCAACGGGACTGACTTTTGTCATCTCAGCTTGTTGTTTCAAGCACCCCGAGAGTTGAATAGAGGCAATATAATCGATATAAAATTAAACTTTTCTTAAATAAATTTCAAATAGGAGAAATAAAGTATGAATTGACACAAAATGCAGTCAAAAGGATAGAGAGGTGAAT
>DYPM01000170.1 GCA_020719895.1 Sulfurovum sp.
TCTAAAATAACAATTATGAATTTAACTTGTTACAATGATAAAATTTAATTGATAGGTGTAGGATATGGAAAGTGATCATCGGCTTCAAAAACATTTCAAATTTCAACAGAGACTACAATCAATCGCTCAAAACAACTACAGCAGTGAAGAGATACACAACGTTAGAACTGTAGCAAGAGAGTTATATGCCCTTTTGGATAACGAAGAGCCGTTTAGAAGTGTACTCAAACAACTTCTCAAACATACCAACAAAATTCGAGATATTGATGTTTTTTGGGGTGTAACACTTCCAAAATTGCCCTACGATTATCGTCAAAAACTTGATATTCAAAATATCTATAAAAAAATAGAAAAAGAGCGTCAAATAAATATTGAAACACTCAAAGTGTTTATGTTTAGTTTGAGTTTGCCTGAGTCGATTCGTTTTGCAACTATGTCGGAGTTTAAAGATACATTTGTATTGCATCGCTTCGAATATATCGACAAAAAACCACTTCACTCCTATCGTCTGCATATCAAACATCTTCTTTATAGAGAGAAAAACTCTCCCAATCAAGATATCATAGTCATTAAACGTTTGAGTAGAATTAAAGATATTTTGGGACATATAAACGATAATTTGAATGCACTCAGGCAGTTCAAAG
Organism: Sulfurovum sp.; assembly: GCA_020719895.1. Lineage (GTDB taxonomy): Bacteria > Campylobacterota > Campylobacteria > Campylobacterales > Sulfurovaceae > Sulfurovum. The sequence continues at coordinate 645 of DYPM01000170.1, forward strand.
CATTGGGCATTTCAAAACATCTGCTTAAAGAAATCAAAACTTTTATTTATGGAGAAAATGAGAAGCTTTTTAGAGAGTTTCAAATTCAAAATGCCAAACTGCTTTAGTTTGTAGATGGTGCGATATAGTACGCCTGCAAAAGTGCATCAAGTGCAAAAAGCAGAGGCACAAAAAGAACCGTACTCAACAAAATCAGCGTTGTGACATCTTTAGGGCGACAGTCGTAAAGAGAAGAGAGATTGAGATTTGCCACAGCAAGCGGAACCATCATCTCCATCAACAACACGCCTTGTACATAAAGTGGTAAGGTAGTAAAGTATAGTATTAATGCTGTAGCAAATGGGATAATCAAAAATTTCATTCCAAGCACGCTTTTTATCAAAGAGAGTCGAACTTCTCGCACACGCACTGTTTCCAAAAAACTTCCCAATAAAAAAAGTTGCATTACAATCCCCGCGTACGCACCCATCTTGAGAAACTCAAGTATCGCACCTTCAATCACTATATTGGATAGGTTTAGCACTATTGCGACTATCGCTGATGGAATAATCGGAATTTTGACAATATTCCACAATGAGGCTTTGACAGAAAAAGAACCACGAGAATAGACATAAACTCCTAACGTGTAAACCACCACTACATTAGCGATATTGATGAGTGTAGTATAGAGAATACTCTCTTCTCCCATCAGCGTGATTCCTAGTAAAATTCCGATATTTCCCGTATTTCCAACAAATCCAGCGATAGAAAAGATAGCTCTCTCTTTTGGATCTTCAAAAAGCAATCTTCCCATCCAAAGTGTCGGAAGCAACAACACAAAGATAATTCCCCAATACACAAAAGAGACATAAAAATGCTCAATAGAGAGTTTAGCACTACTCAATCCCCACACTGTAACAAAAGGTTGCAAGAAATAGACTGACATAATCGTGAGGGTTTTGGTGTCTATTTTTTCTTTAAAGATATGTTTGGAGAGATAACCCAAAAAGATAAAAAGATAGATAAAAAGAATACTAAGAAGAGTTTTAAGCATAGCAAAAATTATAACTTATTTTTGATATGATTGACGTTTTTACAGATTCTACTATATAAGGTTAATTATGGATTTTTCATCTTTGGAGACTTGGGGATATTTTGCGGTTGCATTTTTCTCTTTTGGCGGTTCTATTTTTATTGTTGCAGCAGCAGGTGTTTTTGCGTTTATGGGGAAAATGGATTTGACCACAGCATTGATTATTGCAATGATTTTTAATTTTATCGGCGATAATTTCCTTTTTTATTTGGGAAGATACCACAAAAAAGAGGTGCAATCTTATTTTAAAAAACACAAACGTAAAATCGCACTTGCGACATTGATTTTACGTCGATATGGTGTATGGGCGATATTTATTCAAAAGTTTATCTATGGTGTCAAAACATTAGTGCCTATCTCAATGGGACTATCCAAATATGACTTTAAAAGATTTATTTTTTTTAATATTTTTGCATCTGCATTTTTTGTTACAGTGATTGGATTTTTGGCGTACTATTCAAGTAAATCAATTATTTCTATTTTTGTTTTTATCCAATACAATCCATGGATAGCACCA
>DYPM01000047.1 GCA_020719895.1 Sulfurovum sp.
AATGAATCATTTTAACATATTTTGGATTCTCACAAAATTTGAGAACTATTCAAATAGTTAAACTGAGACCTCTTATTAAATATAAAGTTTATCAGAGCGACTATTCGCGAGAGCCGTCTGCTGAAGACCTAATTTTGAGCTTGCTCAAAATTTGAGAACTATTCAAATAGTTAAACTGAGACCTCTTATTAAATATAAAGTTTATCAGAGCGACTATTCGCGAGAGCCGTCTGCTGAAGACCTAATTTTGAGCTTGCTCAAAATTTGAGAACTATTCAAATAGTTAAACTATTTATCTCTATATATTTCTATTTCTACGTCTTAATAAATAAGAATAAAGTATAATAATTCATACTACAACATTAAGGAGAACAGTATGAGCAGGATATTTTTGGTCGGTTTGTTAGCAAGTGGATTGTTGTTTGGTTCAAATATCAAGACTTTTGATCATGTATTTGGAGGCAAAAAGGATGATATTGGCACTTCGGTGATAGAGATTACTGATGGTTATCTTATTAGTGCAAAAAGTAAAAGTTTTTCCGAACACGAATTTGATGGATATATTATCAAAATCGACAAGAGTGGCAAAATGATTTGGGAAAATCATTATGGTGGCAAAAACAATGATTGCTTTAAGACAGTCGTTCCTTATCGTGATGGATTTATGCTTCTTGGAATTACGGAGAGTGTTGGAAATCGTAGCAAAAGCTTCTATCTTGCAGAGATTGATCAAAACGGAACACTGCTTTCAAGTTACGCCAAATATACCCACGAATATGATGAATTTATAGGCAAAGTGCTTGCTGTTGATGGCGAAGATATCATTATGGGCGGAAATCAAAAACATGTGAAACTTTTTGACGCAGAGATTGATCCCCTCATTTTCAAAACAAATCGTCAAGCTCAAACAATTTGGGGGAAATACTACGGCGGAGAGGATGAAGATTATATTTATAATATGCTCCAAATAGAAGATGGTTATATATTGGTAGGAAAAACAGAGAGTTTTGATGCAGATGAGTTTGACGGATATGTTGTCAAAATCGACAAAAATGGTACAAAACAGTGGTACAACACCTTTGGAGGCGAAGAGAATGATGTGGCGTATGATATCGCACCAACACCCGATGGATATATGATGGTTGGCACTTCAGAGAGTTTTGATCTACGATACAAACATGTTTATGTAACCAAAATCGATAAAACAGGAAAAGTGCTTTGGGAAAAACTCTATGGTAACGACAAAGAAGATGACGAAGGACACGCAATTGCCACAGACAAAGACAATAACTATATCATTGCAGGTTATACTGAAAGCCAAGATAGAGAAAAACGCGATGAACTTCATCTTTTGAAAATCGACGGGGATGGCAAAAAATTATGGAACAAATCATACGGTAATAAAGCAGATGACGCAGGTCATGACATAATCGCAACCGAAGACGGTGGTTACTTGGTGGTCGGAGATAAAAAAAGCGAAAAAACACGCGACAGTAATGTTTGGGTACTCAAAGTAGACAAAGACGGAAATCTTTGATAAAAACGCTTGTGACACAAAAAATCCAATAGACTTTTTGTAAAACAAGAACTCCAAACACAAGGCGTATGCGTCTTTATGCTGAAGATAACTTGACGTTCATGTAGCTTGAAGGGCTTTGCTCTTCTGGCGTTTTATGGAATTTTGAAAAAACTCTAATGACAAAATGTGTGACTCTTTACTTTAGAGACAACGCAATATTGATAATATATTGCAACTATCAAACAAAACCAACAGCGTTCCTCAATGAGTTTGAGGTATAATAAATACAGTTTTTTCAAAATATTCAAACACGACACACAAGGAGAAGAATTTGAAAGAGAATAAACAAAACAGCGAAAAGCAGTTGGAGCTATCAAAAGCGATAGAGGAATCGACACAAGAAGCAAATCATACATCTCAAGAAGTCGAGAGTGAAATGTCTGTCGATAAACACAAAGAAGAGAAATTAGACAAAGTTGTCGATTCTGATTCATTGGAGTCTAAAGAGGAGATTTTAAAATCTCAAGAAGAAGAAAACTCTAAAAGCGATGAAGCTTTGCCTTCTAAGATTCCCGAAGACTTTCCAACCATTTCTTTTGATGAAGTATCGCCTACAAACTCTGACTTAGAGAGTAAAGAGGAGTACAGCATCAATGAAGATGCCAATATGCAAATACACCATACACAATCGATTTCTATGATTGATATAGAGTCCACGCAAGAGAGTCAAACGCATAATAAAAAATTAAGTCAAATAGAAGATCCTATTATAGAGCAATTGTCACATTTGGGAAAACAAGAAGCGGCGATAGTCATGGTCAGAACTGTCAAAGAGATGGTTGCTAAAGCACAAAAAGAGTCCCAAGAGTGCAAGCTTCTTTTTGAAAGTGATTTTAGGGCATATCAAGATGCAAAACAACTACTCAATCAAGGAATACTCAAACAAAGCGATAGACTTCTTGCTAAGTTTGGTAGAGATTTACAAAAAACTCCCGAAACAATACAGATGCCATTTTCTGAAAAAGAGGAGCTTTTAACACCACGCGTCAAAAATATCTCAAGTGGTGCTTTTGGTGGTGTGATAGTTTCTGTTTTTGCTGCAATTGTGACTTTTTTGGGACTTCTTTATTGGTCTTCTTATAAACTAAATATGGAATTAAGTATTGAAAATCTTCCTGAACTTTCACATCTTGAATCATTGATTGGTTGGTATAGCAAACTTCTAATGGGCGAAGAGAGCTTTATCATCGGTGCTGGAGTGATTGGTTTGGTGATTTTTGCGGTACTGTGGATAGTTTATGCAATTCGTATCTCACTTAAAGCCTCCGCCAATTACTCTTTCGCACTCAAACAACTCCAAGAGGTGCAACTCTTCGATGAAGAGAATGGAAACTGTCGCTATCAAATGGAAAAAGTAGACGTGTATGTCAAAGCTTTGACTGATCTTCTAAAACTCTATCGTTTACTTTTGGCAGAAAAAAATGCCAAACTTGAACGTATTCTCTATCTTGAAGGCTCAGAGTCGTTTACCAAGCTCGATCATAACTCTCAAGAAGAGATTTTAGAAGCTCAAGCTTTGACTGAAAATATCCATCATCTTTTCTCTATTCCTATCACCGAAGATGGAAAAATATCACCAAGATCTACGCTAATGCTACAAAAAGCAAAAGACACAACGGATAAAATTATTAACAGATACTATGCTTTAAACAACTAAACAGTTTGAATAATTCTCTTATTTTGAGCTTTGTTCAAAATAATACTTTTCAAACAAGACTCTCATAAAAAATCATCAAAAAATCATATTGGATAACAGAGTATGGGTACATTAACAGCACTATTGGTTTTATCGGTTCTTATTTTTTTACATGAGTTAGGACATTTTATTGTCGCACGGCTTTTTGGAGTACAAGTCAAAGTATTTAGTGTTGGATTTGGCAAAAAACTTTTTTCCAAAAAAATTGGCGACACAGAGTGGAGTATTTCTACGATTCCTTTGGGTGGATATGTCCAAATGAAAGGGCAAAATGATACTGATCCTACAGAAAAAAGCGATGAAAACGACAGTTATAGCGGAAAAAAACCATGGGAAAGAATATTGATACTTTTAGCAGGTCCTTTGGCAAACTTCTTGACCGCTTTTGTACTTTATTTTGCTATCGCTCAAATAGGCGTACCAAAACTACTACCTACTGTAGGAAATATCCAAAAAGAAACCCCAGCATTTGAGGCAGGAGTTAAAAAAAATGACAAGATTATCGCAATTGATGGAAAAGAGATTTCATATTGGGATGAGATTAGCGAACATATCGAACAAAGCCAACAAAAAATAATCGTCACGATTTTACGAGAAAAAAAGACAATAGAACTTCAGATTACACCCAAAACCATTGCCGATACCAATCTTTTTGGAGAAACAATTATACGTAAAGTCATCGGTATCACACCGTTAGGAGAGCAAACTATTGTCTATTTTGGAGTTTGGGATAGCGTTTTGTACGCTGCTAATGAGACTTATCGTGCATCGATGCTTATCGTGCAAAGTGTACAAAAACTTATCGAAGGTGTAGTGGCTACTGATCAATTGGGTGGAGTAATCTCTATCGTGGATATTACTGCTCAAGCCACGCACGCAGGTATTGCTTCGCTTCTTTTTTTTACTGCACTTATCTCAGTCAATTTGGGCGTACTCAATCTACTTCCAATTCCCGCACTTGATGGAGGACATATTATGTTTAATCTCTACGAGTGGATACGGCGTAAATCTCCAGCTCCAGCGACACTGTACTATATGACGCTTGCGGGTTGGGGTTTATTGATATCTTTGATGGTATTGGGACTCTATAATGATCTCAATAGATTTTTGGGATAAGCAAGGATAAAAATGATATTGGACAAAGAAAAATTACGTAAAAACCTTGATGAAGTGATATGGAAAATCGAACAAGCACGTATTCGTGTTAGCGAACATCATATTGTGCAATTAGTAGGTGTAGGAAAATATACCGAAATAGAAAATATCGCTACTCTCTATCATTTGGGACAACGTAGCTATGGCGAAAATCAAGTTCAACAATTGGCACAACGCATAGAACAACTTGATGCTCTGCCAATCCAATGGCACATGATTGGTACACTTCAAAAAAATAAAATCAATAAACTAATTGATCTCTCTCCAGCACTCTTCCACTCTCTTGATAGTTTGGAGTTGGCTATAGAACTCAATAAAAAACTTGAACTCAAAAACAAAAAAATGTATGCACTTCTTCAAATTAATGCCGCAAAAGAGGAGACAAAATCAGGCGTATCCATCGAAGAAGCGTATGATATTTATTGTCAAATCAAAGAGAAAACACCACAAATTGAACTTAGAGGCGTAATGACTATTGGAGCTAATACCGAAGATATTTCAGTGATTCAAAAAAGTTTTGAAGAGACTTATAAGATATTTGAGAAGGTGCAAAAAGAAGGTGCAAAAATCTGCTCGATGGGAATGAGTAGTGATTATGAGTTGGCAATTGCCTGCGGATCCAATATGATACGCGTAGGATCAGCACTTTTCAGAGGGTAGTTAAAGCCTATGATAAAAAAACCTCTGAATTAACAGAGGTTTTAATTTATTTGGTTGTATTGCTCTCTTTTGAACTATTTGTTTCTGTTTTTACAGGAAGAACAGCTTTCACAGGTGTTGCCACAGTGACTGGCGTAATTAATTTAGCAGGTACAACTGCTTTTACTTTAAGTGTTTGGACTTGTGCTTGAGCTTGAGCAACTTTGGTTTGAAGTGATGTAGCTTCTGCTTTTGCCTCTTTTGCCTCTTTCTTGACTACTTCAAGAGCATCATTCATCTCTTCGATACGCTCTTTTTGCTCTTTGATTATCTCTTCCTTGTTGGAGATTTCATCTTTAAAATCAACGACTTTATCTTCAAGATCAGTTGCTTTTTCTTCAAGATCTCCTACTTTTTCGACATTCGCACCATATTTATAAACAAGTTCGCCACCTTCGTGTCCTTGCTTAACTAAACCTGCTACCAAAACCATAAATACAATAAGATAAAGTGCTTTCATCATTCCTTTTTGAATCATCATAGAGAACATTTTGAGTATAAACACCACGCCCATTACCAATACCAAATAGATTCCGAGTAGTTTGTGTTCTTTGAGTTCTGTTTGTCCTTGTGTACTCAAACTATCAAATACAGCTGAACCATCAGTGATTCCTGTAAAATAAGCTCCAACTCCCGCTACTACTGCTACAAAAAGTAGAAAAAACGAACTCCATGAAATGGATCTACTTTTAACAAAAAGGTTAATCAACTCCAACAACAAAACAATTACAGGGATAGCAATCGCAAAGTGATCAGCCACAGGATGCAATAACGCAGGCACTTCAAATGGTAAAACAAAATTTGGTACTGTAATTGAAGGCAAATTCATACTCATACTTTTTTCCTTTTAAAAAATTTAGGTCATTGATTATAACACAATCTATTTAAATAATATCACCATCACTTAGAATGGTTTTACTACCACAAAAATAACAATGCCTATCATTAATAGTGTCGGTACTTCATTATAAAATCGATAAAATCTTCCTGGTCTATAGTGTGGATTTTCGAGTAGTTTTTTACGATGATATTCCAAAGAGAAGTGATACGCGATAAGCAATCCTGCTAAAAAAAGTTTGGCATGCATCCAGCCACCACTTTGCAACAAACCAAAATTAAGATAAAGCATCAATGCTCCAGATAGAATCGTCGCCCACATTGCAGGTGTTCCGATAAATTTAATGAGCTTACGCTCTTGTATCTCTACGACCTCCACAAATCCTTTGTTATCTGCATTTTCACTGTGATAGACATAAAGTCGTGGTTGATAAAAAAGCATCGCCATCCAGCTGACAAAACTCATCACATGAAACGCCAAAATCCAATAATAATAGGTCATCGTTTACTCCAAAATTTCAAAATCGTTCGTATGGTAAATCACCAATTGAAGTCCATTATAATATCCAAGATGTGCATAGAGTAGTTTGAGTTTAGTTCCATTTGGAGGTCTTGTGTTTTTATTTTTAAAATAAATCGATACAACTCTTCCTTCTGATTCAAATACACCATTACGATAGTATCCGATTATATTTTTGACTATTTCATTTTGGCGTTTTGCTTTATCTAAAAGCCACTGCGAAGAATCAATAAAATAAGAGTCGATTGTGTCTGAATTTTTGGTTTTATTGATGGAAAGTTTGGTGATCTCTTTGAGTCCCCTATATGTGTAAATCTCTTTGACTTCAATGTCATAGCGTTTTCCTACTTCAAGCGACTCTGCACATCGATAAAGATAGATACCTCTTCCATTTGTGGTTTGTTTGAGTATTGCATTCTCTTTTTCTTTCCATATCACTATTGCATTTTTGAGTATGATAGATTTATCTAACTTCTCTTTTTGATAAAGTGTTTCTATTTGATAATCTTCATTACTATTTTTGATTTTAGTTGAAATGTGTGTGCTATATTGAGTTGAAATGCTATATGGTTTTGTATCAAAAAAAGCAAAAATAGGAAGATGATCAGAATATCCTTCGCCTGTGTGTTTGCCTTTTTTTATCTGATGTCGATAGATATATCCTTGCGGGTGAAAAAGATATTCTGCACGAAAAACACGAAATGAATCGTTGATATAATCAATCCCTTTGCCATCAAAAAGAGAAGAAGGAAGAATGATATGATCAGGAGTTCCTTTTTTGCCAAAAAAACTCACACTCCATCGATCCACTTCAGAAAGATCAAGCCACAACATAAAATGATAATTCTCAAGATTATCCACAATCTCTTTTTCATCAATAGGCATTTTGTTTTGAGTCGTTTTTAGAACATCATGAATTCCTGTTTTGCCATACGTGTCATCAAGCTTTTTTTCTATACCAAGATAGTCATTATAGTTGGTATTGAAATCTCCAAGTAAAATATATTCTTTATCTGATATCTGCTCTATTCGACGTTTTAATGCTTTGGCATACAAAATGCGTTTGCTCTCTACGCCACCTCTTCCTTTTGATTTCCAATGATTGACAAACAAAAGTAGTTTTTGATCATCTACCTTCACTTCTGCTTCAAGAATATTTCGAACTCCTTGCGTATTGCTAACGACAATATCATGATGTTGCATGATAGGAAATTGAGAAAGTAGTGCGACTTGTACCGAACTTTTTGGAGTAGAAGTGATAGCATAATAGGGATAAAAAGCACATCCAACCTCTTTGATACGAGATTGAAGTTGTTTGAGAATCGATTCATTTTCTATCTCTTGAACTCCTACGATTTGAGCTTCAAGATCACAAATTACTTCAGCAGTATGATTGAGTTTGTTCTCTACCATTTGCGTATTCCAGTTGTATTTTGGTGTATATTCAGGATACTCACTGCCATCAAGAGTTGCATCAAAAAGGTTTTCAACATTATACGAAGCGACCTTAAAAGGAGTCGCCTCAAGCAAAAAAGTAAATAAAAACAGAAAAAACAATTGAAGATAAAGTCTCATAAATATAACTTTTGATTGGATTTGGATATCAATTGTAACATATATATTATGTTAAAATATAGCCATTATTTTAAAGGGATACACATTGAATAGATTAATGATTTTATATGATATTGTGTTTGATAAATATTACAAAACTGTGCTACAAAAAACCAAGTTATTTTGTATCTATAAAAATAAATATCTAATCTTTCAAACAACCCTTTACAACTAAAATGCGTTGCTTTATTTGTGCTAAATGGAGTTTTGAAATCATTTGTGATATGTGTGTGTACACCCATCTTAAACCACAAATCACTACACGTCGTGTTGGTACGCTTGATGTGATTAGTTTTTATAAATTTTCTCTCATCGAATCACTTCTACTCACCAAACATAAACCAGAAGGATTTCGTATCTACCGCAGATTGGCAAAAATCACTCTCAAACCTTTCATAGAACAGTTTGTCGAAGGGTTGCAAAGTCAAGAAAAAGTAGCGATTATTGGTATTGATGAACAGATCAAAGGTGGTTATTCACATATCGCACAACTCACCCATGCGATGCAAACACCACAATCCAAAACTCCACACAGCTCTCTTCTTGCCAAAAATCGCGTTACTTACGCAGGCAAATCGCTTCAGTTTCGACTTGAAAATCCACGACTGTTTCGTTATACCAGCAAAAGCACTCTCGATGCAATTTTGGTCGATGATATCATCACTTCAGGTTTGACACTCCAAGAAGCACAACAAACCCTCGCACGTCATAGTGTCGAAACGCTTTTCGCACTCACACTCGCAGATGCGAAGCTCTAAATCAAACTTTCTAAAAATAAGTCAAAAAACATTATGTTTTAATTCCAAAGATTTTGATTAAAGATTCCCAAAATAATGATTTTTTGATTTTCTCTATCTATCTCAAAAGGCACTGTATAGCCTTTATATATAAGTTCTCTCAAGTTTTCATCATCATCTTTTTTTCTATATGCATAAGGAAAATTCGGTATTTCTAAAATTCTTAAAATAACTTCATCATAAAACTTCAAAGCCCTTTGGATATTATCTAAAGCAATAAATTCCACAATAATTTCAAGTTCGCTTTTGAATCTATCAGATTTTTCTACTATTAAAGTCTCGATAATAGACTCTTTTGTATCTCATCTAAACCTTCTAAAAAGGGTGTTGTTTTCATTTTTCCACTTCGATACTCTTGAGATCGTTTTTTTATCTCTTCATCGAGTGATTTTTCAACTTCAACTGCATCTTCGGGTAAACTTTTAAGCAGTTGTTGAAACTGTTCTATATATTCATCTTTTACAGTCACTCTCATTGTCATAACATATTCCCTTGATTTTAATGTTTGATTATATCAAAACTACTATCCCACAGTCACTCAAACCACCCTTTTACTTTTTCAAAGGCAGTCTCAAAAACACTTTTATGCGGTTTGCTCTCTACGCCGTAACTCTCCTGAAGTTTTTCCAATAGTTCTCTTTGCTCTTCTGAGATAGACGTTGGAAGTTCCATCTTAATCTGTACGATAAATCGTCCTTTTCGTCCTGTTTGGATATCTACGACACCTTCACCATCAAATATGAACTGCTCTTTGTCTTTAGTGCTTTGATTAAGTTTGATCTCTTTTTCGCCGTTGAGTGTTGGAATCGTCACCGTTTCACCCAAAATAGCTTGAGTAAAAAACACAGGCACTTCGATATAGATATCTTTGCCATTTCGAATGAAATGTTCGTCCTCTTTTATAATAAATGTAAGATAGAGATCTCCTCTTGTGCCATTCTTGGACGCATTGCCATATCCTTGAACGCGAAGACGATTTCCGCTATCTACGCCTGCTGGGATTTTGACTGTGACACTGTCTTCTTTGTATTTGTATCCTTTACCGTCGCAACTTGAACATTTTTGGACGATTTTTTGTCCTTCGCCATGACACTTTGGACATGTTTGGGCAAACTGCATCATTCCTTGACGCATCACGACTTGACCGCGACCTTGACAATAATCACACTTCTCAAGTTTGCCATCTTTGGCACCAGTACCATTACAATCGTCGCATGAAATTTTATATTTGATGTCGATTTTCTTTTCACATCCAAAAATTGCCTCTTCAAACTTAAGTGATAACTCTATCTCAAAATCAAGATTATACTTCTGCCCTTTACTACGACGCGTGTTTGTATTTCCACCAAAACCTCCACCAAACATTGAGTTGAAGATATCCATAATATCATCCATATCTGCATTACCGCCAAAGCCTCTTCCTCCTTGTCCATCAAAACCTGCTTTGCCATAGCGATCATATATTGATCTTTTGCTTTCATCGCTCAATACTTGATAGGCTTCGTTGACCAATTTGAACTTATCTTCGGCTTCTTTATCGTTTGGATTTCTATCAGGGTGATACTGCATTGCAAGTTTACGATAAGCTTTTTTGAGTTCTGCTCCAGAACTTTCTTTAGTCACCTCAAGTATTTCATAATAGTTTATTTCTGTCATTGTTGTGTTCCTTTTTGTAATGTTTTTGTTTGTGATAAACGCTGATTTTCACCCAAATTACTGATATATAGTACGGGTTGTAAGTGGGCGGGAATTCTACCATATTTTGGTTATAATCCAAAAAACTGCGTAAGGATAAATGATGATTGTACATATCGTAATGTTCAAATTTCAAGAGCCAAACAGAAATCCAAATATGATACAAGCCAAACAGATGTTAGAAGAACTATTGGGTGCTGTGCCGTCGCTTCGAAGTATCGACGTGGGATTTAATTTTGCCAATGAAGAGAGAGCTATGGATATGAGCATCATCACTACTTTTGGAAGTCGTGAAGATCTCAACGCCTACGCCATTCATCCTGAACATCAAAAAGTAGTAGAGTTTATCAAAAGTGTGACAGAGTACTCCAAAGTGGTTGATTATGAGAAAGTCGATAGATAACCGTGGCAATTTATAAACATAAAATAGAGGCGTTTGAAAATCTTGTCGAGGCTTTTCAAGCACTTCCTTCAGTAGGCAAAAAGTCGGCAACTCGTCTTGCATATCACATAGTAATGGTAGATGGTTTTGCAGCGATGAAACTCGCTCACGCAATCGAAACTGCTGTCAATGATGTCCGCAAATGTCACAAGTGTCACAATATGAGCGAAAATACACTCTGCGGTATCTGTGCCAATCCTTCACGTGACAACTCTACTCTTTGTATCGTACAGTCTGCTAAAGATATTTTGACGCTTGAAGAGAGTGGTGAACACAAAGGAATCTATTATGTGATTTCTGAAATTAGCGATATGGATGAGTCTCATCTTTTTGACGCAGTAAAAGGTGTACGTGAAGTGATTTTTGCTTTTCCACCAAGTATTGCTACTGATACAATGATTTTATATATCGAAGAGAAGCTACAAAACAAAAATCTACTTTTTACCAAAATCGCCCAAGGAGTTCCTACTGGTGTAGAGCTAGAAAATATCGACACAGTCTCTCTCTCGCGTGCGATTCAATCTCGCGTAAAAGTGTAATAAATCAAAATTCATCAAGGCAAATCAATGATTTTACTCTCCATTCCATCACAAAAAAACATCACACTTCATCACCTTTTACTTGACTACAACGGCACACTTGCTTGCGATGGAGTTCTCAAAAATGGCGTTATGTCACGTCTTGAAAAACTCTCTACTTTGCTTACTATTCACGTAATTACTGCTGATACTTTTGGCTCTGTAGCACAACAATGCAATTGTGATTTTATCCACATTGAAGTAATCTCCAAAACAGATCAAGCCAAAGCCAAACTTAACTATCTTGAGACACTAAATCAAAATCACACAATCGCTATGGGAAATGGTCGAAATGATCTACTAATGCTTCAAGAGGCAATTTTGGGATTTGCACTACTCCAAGAAGAGGGATGTGATACACAAACACTCATCGCAAGCGACGCAATTTTTAGAGATATCAACGACGCATTAGATGCACTACTCCACCCCGAACGACTCATCGCAACATTTCGAAATTAGATGAATCAAAATATCAAAGAAAGACTTGATCAAGAACTATCGTACCGCAACAGCATTGACGAACTAAGCTATCAAAAACCAGATCCGCTAATGGTCGCTTCACGATACAACGATGAGACGATTGCACTTATTTGTGCATTGTTTGCTTATGGAAATGCAAAACTTATCGTGAAGTTTTTGGAGTCATTGCCATTTGAATTACTCGATGAAAATGAAAAAACGATACATCAAACTCTCCAAAATCACTACTATCGTTTTCAAAAAAGTGATGATGTAATCGCTCTTTTTGTGACACTCAAACGGCTTAAAGAAAAAGAGAGTTTGGAGACAATTTTTTATCGCGGATATCAAAAAGAAGAGAATCTTCTTGATGGATTGTGGGAGCTTATCGCAACGATACGAAATCACTCCAATCATCAAAGTGCAGGATATGATTTTCTTGTTGGCACATTGCCAAAAAAGCTCGAAAAAGCAGGCACTTACAAACGCTATTTGATGTTTTTTCGATGGATGGTGAGACGTGATAATTTAGATATGGGATTATGGACTAATGTTCACGCCAAAAATCTATTGATGCCTTTAGATACACATAGTTTTAAAGTATCACAAAAATTAGGACTACTCCATCGTAAAAGTTGCGATATGAAAGCAAGCATTGAGCTTACAAAAACATTGAGTGGTTTTGATCCTAATGATCCAATAAAATACGATTTTGCACTCTATCGTATCGGACAAGAGAAGATACAAATTCAAGCCTCCAAATAAACATAAATCTCACAAAAAAATAAATATAATCAAGAGTTGATTTTAAGATTTAAGACTCATTCAAAAGGAACTCCAATGAAAAAACTCCCCATCGGTATCCAAACTTTCCGAAAAGTA
>DYPM01000171.1 GCA_020719895.1 Sulfurovum sp.
AAGCTTGGCATCGGTTTTGGCGAGTTGTGCATCGGTTTTGGCTTGTGACTCTCTTAGCTCTGCGATACCTCTTCTATATCTCTCCTCGAATTTGATATGTGATATCTCCAGCACCAAACGCTGTAATCAAACCTTCTGCGAACTCTTTGATGACGTGACGCTCTCTAAATACTTTGACTACACCATCTTGTGTTGTAATTCTATCTGCCATAATTGGTCTATAACGACTAAATGCACCTTTGAGATCAATATCCACTTCAATCTCTCCAGCAGACCAAATTGGTAAAATAACCAACTCATCAACACCATCAAAACACTCTACAAAGCCTTGAAGATTGTCGATTGTGCGAGTATATTTGTGAGGTTGCCAAATCACACTTAGCTGTGTAAATCCACGCAAAGCCGCGTAGGTTTTGAGAGCTTTAATCGTCGCTTTTATTTCGGTGGGATGATGACCGTAATCATCCACAATCACACACTCTTCTTTATTTTGAATAATATCAAATCGCTTTTTAATACCTTTGAAGCGGTGTAAATTAAGACGAATATGCTCGATACTTTCGCCAAGTTCCAACGCTGCTAATATCGCCAACGACGCATCAATAACAATATGCACTCCAAATCCAAACACTTCAAAAACACCAAAATTACGCAATACAAAACGGCTATAAGGTTTTCCTTCTCTAATCACATAGGAGATTTCACTAATCTCCTTTGAAGGATAAAGCTTCACACTCTCCATCTCAAGCGTTGAAAGAAACGTATCTTCAGCATTAATAACACGAATCTTTGCCAATCCAAGAAAATCGGTATAAGCTTGATAAAAACGATCTTCATCATATTCATAATACTCCATATGTTCAGGCTCAACATTAGTGACAATCGCAAGATATGGATTACAGTTGAGAAAACTCGCATCACTCTCATCGGCTTCAAACACTACTCTATCATTGGCATAGTTGCGTACGTTTGAGCCAAACTCTTTGGAGATTGCTCCAATGAGTGCATTGGACTCAGGAAGTAGTGCAGAGAACATTGCTGATGTCGTACTTTTGCCATGTGCACCGCCTACTGCATAGACTGTTTTATCGCTAAGAATAAACTTCAACGCCTCTTTACGAGAAAGCAGTTCGATACCTCTTGCTTTTGCCTCTTTGTACTCTACATTATTGGGACGCACCGCCGCAGAGTGGATCACGATATCTGCTCCATCTACTGCATCTTTATGATGTGGAATCATTATTTTGATACCAAAATTGATTGCCAAATCATTCGTAATCTCGCTTTGCTTGATATCTGAACCTGTCACTTTGTGTCCAAAATTGACCAAAAATTTTGCCAATGCCGAAAGTCCAATACCGCCAATCCCAACAAAATGTATCTGTTTTATTTTCATCTTTTTTCCTTACGGGAGTTTATCAAATTGGACTATTTTTCAAGCACTTGAAGTTCTTCTTTACCCTGTTTGACATAGTTGGCAAACATCGTGAGCAAAATATCATTAGGCTGGGTAAATGTTTGAATAAAAAACGCCAATGGATCATTGACATCGACACCTTCTGTGTCCACTACGGTTTCGATAAACTCATCAAATGTCTTGCCTGCCATTACAACGCAAGCATGAATCATCATCGCATCTTTGAGTTCATCGTGATTTATCGTGTGGTGAAGTACCAAAAATATCTCTTTTGCACCTTTTTTATCGTTTTCGCTGTAGCGTTGTATTCCATGCTCATAGATTGCACGTGCAGTTGCCAACTCTTCGGCGTTTGTCATATCAAAACTTTTTTTCTCCACAAGATACTCCGAGAGTCTGTCAAATGCGTGATTAACGATAAAAGTAAAAATTTCATTAATTTTATCTTCGGGTGCTTCAAGCAAAAGTTGTGCATCAAGGAGTTGATACCCTTTGGCAATACTCTCTTCTTTTTTACACTCCTCTTCAAGTCTTTTGATATTTGCCAAAAACTCAGGATTATTTTTGAGAGCTTCTATATTGATATCGCCAAATTCATTCATTGTGTTTCCTTTTTGATGCTGATTTCAAAACGGGCAAAGCCCGTTTTGACGCATATGTCCTCAGCGGACGGCTCTCGCGACTATTCGGTCTTGTAAGATTTGTATTATGCATCTCTAAAAACTACATTTTGGATTGCTTCGGCTTTTACAAAGCCTCGCAATG
>DYPM01000172.1 GCA_020719895.1 Sulfurovum sp.
CTTGTGTATGAATTTTGTTATAATATTTTCTAAAAAATCAAAAAGGAGTTCCTAATGTCTGCAGAACTCAACGCCTCTGAACTCTTCTTTAATCGAGAGTTAAGTTGGCTTCAATTTAACTCTCGCGTCTTAGCACAGGCGTGGGATGAGTCGTTGCCTGTGTTGGAGCGACTTAAATTTTTGGCTATTTATGGTACCAATCTTGATGAGTTCTATATGATTCGTGTCGCTGGACTCAAATCACTCTATAAAGCACGTATTCAAGAGACAGGTGCTGATAAGATGACACCCGCTCAACAACTTGAAGCGATTCGCAACTATCTTCATCAAGAGCATAAAAGTCTTGAGAATTGTTATGCCTCGATCATCAAACAACTCCACACACATGGTGTTTATATCAAGGGATATCAAGAGTTAAACCAAGCAGAACAAATGCAAATCAATCAGATTTTTCACGATGAGATCTATCCTGTGATTATTCCTATTGCTGTTGATGCCACACACCCTTTTCCTCATCTCAATAATCTTAGCTTTGGACTTGCTGTGATGATGCAAAGTTCTAAAGAACAAATCAAACAAGGAATGATTCGTATCCCACGTATTTTGCCACGGTTTATTCAGCTTGAACGCACTTTTGTTCCCATTGAATCGCTTGTAGAACACTTCGTGGGCGAACTTTTCCCTGGATTTCATTCTATGGCTTCAACTGCTTTTCGAGTAACGCGCAATGCTGACATTGAGATTGAACAAGAAGAGGCAGATGACTTTTTGGAGATTCTTCAAGAAGGATTGCGTTCGCGCAACAAAGGTTCTCTCGTTCGCCTCGAGCTTCTTGAAGGCGTTGATGAGAGTCTCAAGAAGTTTTTACTCTCTTATCTCAATCTTGATGAAGAAGATATTTACGACTATGACTCTTTGCCGTTGGATTTGGGAAGTTTGTGGCGTATTGTTACTGATGAGACACTCTCTCATCTTGTACTTCCTCCTTATGGACCAAAAATCCTTCCACCATTAGACAAAGAAGATATTTTTAGAGCCATAGAAAAACAAGATATTCTTCTTTATCATCCTTATGACAGCTTTGATCCTGTAGTACGCTTTATCTCTCAAGCAGCGGCAGATACAGATACTGTAGCCATACGAATGACACTCTATCGTGCTGGCTCTAACTCGCCAATCGTCAAAGCTCTCATCGACGCTGTACGCGATGGCAAACAAGTGACGGTACTTGTAGAGCTCAAAGCACGTTTTGATGAAGAAAATAATCTTCGTTGGGCGAAAGCACTTGAAGAGGTTGGTGCTCATGTGGTTTATGGAATTCCAGGACTTAAAGTACACGCTAAAATCGCTCAAGTGATCAAACGCAAAAATAAAAAACTTCAAGGCTATGTTCATTTGGCAACAGGCAACTACAATCCAGCCACTGCAAAAATCTATACTGATTTTTCTTATTTCACCGCCAAAGAAGCAATAGTCCAAGATGCGACAATCTTTTTTCACTATCTTACGGGTTTTTCAGTGCATATGAACCTCAACACGCTTTATATGTCTCCAACACAAATCAAACCCAAACTTCTCAAATCTATCCTACAAGAGAGCCAATATGCAAATGAAGGGCATATTATCCTCAAAGCCAATGCATTGGTTGATCCTGATATTATCAAATCACTTTATGAAGCATCACAAAAAGGGTGCAAAATTGATTTGATTATTCGTGGTGTTTGTTGTCTGCGTCCACAAATTCAGAACGTCAGTGAGAATATCAATGTCTATTCTATTATCGGCAAATACCTCGAGCATCCGCGTATCTACTACTTCAAACACGAAGAGGTGAAGTGCTATATCGCCAGTGCTGATCTTATGTCGCGTAATCTTACACGACGTATAGAACTAATGACGCCAATTACCGAAACTCATCTTGCCAACAAACTTGAACAGATTTTGATACTACAGTTAGCAGACAATAGACTGCGATGGCGACTTCACGCCGATGGGAGCTATACTAAATTTATAGAAGGCGAAAAGAGTATCAATAGTCATGAGATTCTTGAAGAACACACCAATCAAATTTATCTCAAATCCAAAAAAGAGACCCCCGATTATGTAAGTCGTTTGGCAAAACGTATTCTTAAAGATAGTTAAAATTTGAATATTATGCACTTTTGACAAATATTCAAAT
>DYPM01000048.1 GCA_020719895.1 Sulfurovum sp.
TTAAAAATTGCTTAATAAAAAACTAAAGGAATATCATGAAAACAAGAAGTAGAAGTTTAAGTTTTTTATTTTCTATTGCGATACTTTTTTTTATAGGTTGTGCTCAAACCCATCTCACTTCATCAAGCTTAATGCCTAAAGGCGACAGAAATAACCGCATTATGGTTTCTGTTTTTGAGAACGATACTGATACACCACAAGCAGGAGTTCGTGCAGCAAATATTGTAGAGGGAGTGTTGTTGGCAAAGGGATACTGTATCCTTCGTGATGAAAATACAAAAAAAACCAAATCAGAAACAAAAGCGACACTGTTAATCCAGCAACAAACAAGATATCTTCTCAGTGGAGATGTAAACGAGTGGCGTTACAAGACAGGTATTGATGGCGAGCCTGCGGTAAGTTTGCAACTAAGACTTACAGATCTTCAACAAAATAAGATTGTTTGGAGTGCAACTGGTGCAAAAAGCAGTTGGGGCAATGATTCGATTGGGACAGTAGCACACGACTTAGTTATATCTATGATTGATGAAAAATAATATTTTCATATTGCTATGTTATTTACTAATACTTTAAGAGAGAAATTTTTTCAAAGTGCATATCTTGAGGTAACTCTTATTATGATTACCTATTTTGCTATAGGTTTTCTCACAGATCCAAATGATATTTGTATGATCAATACAAAATTTTCAGTTCTTACTTTTACCTTAGCACTCATTACTCTTTTTCACGGAATTCTTCCTGGTGTGTATGCGATTCTTTTGTTTGGAGTGGTGATGAGAGTGGGATATGAGACGTTTGATTATATTTATTTTTTACGTGAATTTGTGCTTGTATTGGTGTTTGGAGAGTTTCACTACTATTGGGATCAGAAAATTCTCAAACAAAAAGTGGAGTGGGAATTTACCAACAAAAGAGTAGCAGAGCTTGGAAAAGCCTTTTATATGCTCAAAGTCTCACATGATCAAATCGAAAAAAGTTATGTTGTAAAACCAATGAGTTTGCGTAATGCAATTTATAGCATCAAAGAGAAATTCACCAGCAAAGAGAGCAAAGAAGGGTATATAGATTTTTTGCTTTTGATCAAAAAAACCCTTACGATTGAAAAAGCTTATTTGGTTGCGATTGATGAAGATGGTGAGAGTTTTGAAATTCTCTCACAGAGCAATGAAAAAGATCTCTTTGATTCTAAAGATCCTTTGATGAGAGATACATTGTTGCGAAAAATGCCACTTTATGTAAGTGATGGAGAGAAGTATCAGAGCAGTCGCTATCTTGCAGTGATTCCTGCTGTCACTCAAAACAAAGTAGTTGGATTGTTGGCGATTGAAGAGATGCCTTTTTTGGCGTTTAATAGAGACAATCTTATTTCAGTATCTATTTTGATTAATTATCTTTTTTTTGAGATAGAAAAAATAAAAATACTCAAAACCATCAAAGATTTTTTACCATTTTTTAGAGATAATTTTCGTTTTGAGTGTTATCGTTTACATCAGATTGAACTACACCACAACGTTGCTTCATCTATTTTGGTCTTTAAAACCAAAGAGCCAATTGTCACTCATTTGCTAAGAGAAGAGATACATATGCACCTTCGCACACTTGATATAAAAACCGAACTTCAAACCGAAGCATTTGATGTGACAGCAATACTTTTTCCACTTACAGACAAAATTTCAATTGAGGGATTTATAGAAAGAGCAACCAATAAATCTGCTTTTTCCAATGAGAATTTAGAGTACTCTTCTTTTTTATTAAGTGAATTAGATTTGATGAAAGCATATATAGGTCTAACATGATAGAGATAGAAATATTTTCACTCTCTTCTTTTTATTTGTTTCATATTTTTGTCTCGAGCGTTATTTCATTTTTTGGTGTTTATTTGGTAAAAAAAAGATTTGAAACTTCCAAAAAAAAAATTTGGTTTTTCTTTTTTGTTTTCAATATCTCTTTGCCTCTTGTGGGATATATCTTGACGTTTTTGATTGGGTACTACTTAGCACATGTGCGATACGAAACTGTTTTGAACAAAATATCTTATATTGATATGAGCGAATTTGAAAAAGAGTTTCCAAAAGTTGAACGAATTTTTGGTGAAGGATCAATGGAGAGGATATTAAAAGACGACTTATCGCTTGGTTCTTATAAAATGAAAGCGTTGGTCTCTTTATCCGAAAGTATGGACAAAGAGAAGGTGAGACTTATCAAAAGTTGTCTATCAGACAAAAACGATGAGATTAGGCTCTATAGTTTTGCACTGATTGATACGATGGAACGTACCATCAATGGCAAAATATACGAAAAAGCACAAGCGTTTACAGAAGTGGCGGAAGAGACGCAAAAGATTGAAATTGCTGAATCGTTGGTCTATCTTTATTGGGATTTGGTCTATTATGAACTCTCTGATGAAAACCTTCAAGCATTTGTCCTCGCAGAGGTAGAACGATATGCTACTATGGTCTTATCGCACTATCCTCATCACGTCAAAATCAATCTCATTCAAGGGCAAACACTCATGATGGCAAAAAAATATCTAGAAGCAGAAATGTGTTTTGCTACGATACTCTCCGATGGATACGCTCGCTCTCATGTCGCTCCTTTTCTTGCTCGGATACGGTTTGAAAATCACGACTTTTTAGAAACAAGAGACTTTATTCTCAACGAAGGCAAAATGCTCTATTACGATGCTACATACCATCCACTCTATATGCAATGGAGTCACAATGTCCAACGCTAAATATGTCAGACAAAGTGATCTTGTTGATGTGATGCTTTTTGGTGAAGGGACTTACCCTTATATTCGTGGTGGTGTCTCTTCGTGGATTCATCAGCTTATCAATGGAATGCCTCATCTTACGTTTGGAATCATATTTTTGGGATCTATTCCTGAAGAGTATGGCGATATACGGTATGAACTTCCTGCCAATCTTATCCATCTTGAGGTGCATTATCTCTTTGATTACGCACACAACGCACCTCCAAAACGCCAAAAAGACTCTCCCAATTTTGAAAGTATCCAAAAGCTCTATCAATGGTTTAAAACAGGAAGTGGCGGTATGCCCGATGCGATGCGTCATATTGAATTTTTTACCAAGGATATTACCCATACGCATTTTTTGCACTCCAAACAATCGTGGGATTTTATCAACGAAAAATACCTTCAAAACTGCCATGATCTCCCTTTTATCGACTACTTTTGGACAGTCAAAAATATCCATCAGCCCATTTGGATGCTCGCAGGTGTCGTTGAGGGAATGCCTAAAGCAAAGATTTACCACAGCCCTTCGACTGGATATGCAGGATTTCTCGCCACACTTGCTTCCTATCATACAGGCGCACCGTATATCCTCACCGAACACGGTATTTACACAAGAGAACGAAAAATCGATATGCTCTCTGCTAATTGGATCAACTTCAAAAAACCAGCAATTTTAAAACAACCCGAAGAGCTTAACTATATCAAAAGAATGTGGGTGAGTTTTTTTGAGCAAATTGGCAAAATGAGCTACGAGAGAGCTGATCCTATTCTTTCACTCTTTGCAGGAGCTAGAGAGATACAAGTCGCCTTCGGTGCCAATCGCAATAAAACCGCTGTGATTCCCAATGGCGTGGATGTAGATGGACTTGGAAAGTGTTATCACCAAAGAGAGAGCGGTGTACCTCAAGTAATTACTTTGATTGGGCGTGTCGTCTCGATCAAAGATATCAAGACATTTATTAGAGCTGTTCGTATCACTGTTGATACACTGCCAAATGTCGAGGCGTGGGTGGTAGGACCGATGGATGAAGATCCCGAATATGCCAAAGAGTGTCAAAATATGGTAGAGACGCTGGGACTTACAAACAACTTTTTTTTCAAAGGGTTTCAAAATATCAAAGATATCCTTCCCAAAACAGGACTTCTCACACTCACTTCTATTAGCGAAGGAATGCCACTGACGATATTAGAAGGATACGCTGCTGGTGTGCCGTGTGTGGCAACTGATGTGGGAAGTTGTAAAGATCTTATTTATGGCGGGCTTGGTGAGGAAGATGAGGCGATAGGACCTTCAGGCGAAGTGGTAACGATCGCAAATCCTTCAGCATTGGCACAAAGTTATATTCGATTTTTAGGCGATGAAGCACTTTGGTTTCAAGCTCAAAAAGCAGCACTTGAACGTGTAGAGCGGTACTACAGACAAGATACTTTTTTGAAAAATTATCAAGCAGTCTATGAAAAGGCGTTGGCACAATGGCAGGGATAGGATTTGAGCTTCGGCGGATTTTAAAGCCCAATAGTCTTATTTCAATGGCAAAAGTCTATGGTTACTCTGCGATTTTGAGTTCGGGTCCTTGGGTGATCTCTATCGTGGCGATTATTTTTGTCGGGTTTATCAATCTTGCTACCACCAAACAAGCAGGTGATACGGTAGCCTTTCAAGTAGTGATCACTTATGCGATTGCTTTGGCTTCGAGTATGACAATTACAGGATTTGTACAGCTCCCTTTTACGCGGTTTCTTGCTGATGAGATTTTTGGCAAAAGAGAAGACGAAGTATTGCCTGCTTATCTTGGCGTGTTGATGATGGTGTGGATAGCGGGATTTGTTTTGATATTGCCATTGGTACTTTATGTATTTTATGATCAAAGTGATCTCTTTATTCTTATCGCTATCACGACTTATATGGCACTTGGCGGTGTTTGGATCTCCAATATCATCGCGGCGAGTCTCAAGTACTACAATTCGGTCGTTTTAGCCTATCTGTTTGCTTATGCGATGATTGTGATATTGTCGTTTTTCTTTGGCAAATCGCTTGAGATTTTGACACTTATTTTTTGTGCAGGTAATGTGTTGCTTTTGATTGTCTTGATGTTATTGATTATCAAACGGTATGAATCAAAACGACTGATTAGCTTGAAGTTTTTTGGTAAAAACTTCTATTGGAGTCTTGGGTTTGCAGGATTTTTTTATACTATTGGGGCGTGGGTGGATAAGTTTATTTTTTGGTTTCATCCGCTTACAGGCTATAATGTGATTGGACGATTGAACGCTTCAGTACTCTATGATATCCCGATTTTTGTTGCGTATTTGTCAATTCTTCCAGGAATGGCGGTATTTTTCTTTCGTTTAGAGTCTGATTTTGCAGAAAAATATGAGTTTTTTTATGATGCTGTGAGAGACGGAGGAACGCTTGCAATGATTCGAAGGTATCGTAACGAGATGAGTGAAGTGGTGCGACATGCGATTCGCGAAATTGTGGTTATTCAAGGGATTATGAATATCTTTTTGTTTTTGTATGCACCACAGCTGTTTAATTTTATGCATATTCCACAGCTCTATTTGGGACTCTTTTTTGTTTTGACGGTTGGAGCACAATTGCAGCTTGGGTTTATGTCGGTCATGGCGATTTTGTATTATTTAGATAGACGACATCAGGCGATGTGGCTTTCGATTGGGTTTTTTGTCCTCAATACGACACTGACACTTCTCTCGATAGAGATGGGACCTACATTTTTTGGGTATGGATATGCAGTGTCGTTGCTGATTATGTTTACAATAAGTGTTTGGGTGATACGAAATGAACTCAAGGAGTTAGACTATGAAACATTTATGTTGCGGTAAGATAAATTTTCAGAGCGACCAGTCGCGAGAGCCGTCTGCTGAAGACCTCATTTTGGGCTCTGCTCAAAATGTGAGCATGATTAAAATAAGGTTTAGACTATGAAACATTTATGTTGCGGTAAAATTCTTGTAATTTTTCTTTTGTGTGTTACAGACCTTTTTGGGGCTCCTGTTAAAAAAAGTGCGATTGTCTATTATGGAGACGATGTCTCGTATTCATTGGTTGGAAATTATGATTATATTATTTTAGAGCCAGAGTATATCGATACCGCCACACACGGTTTTAAACTCTATTCAAATGCTATTTATGGCTATGTAAGCGTAGGAGAACAAGAGAGCAAAGAGGTCTTATCTCAAATAAAACCAAAATGGATAGCAGGAGAAAATACGCTATGGAAATCGAAAATTATGGATATCAACAACTCCGATTACCGTGATTTTTTGATCCAAAAAGTGATTGATCCAATGGTCAAAAAAGGAATCAAAAACCTCTTTTTAGACACCCTCGACTCTTACCATCAAGTCGCAAAAAGCCCCGAAGCAAAAATACAGATGAAGCAGGCAACAGTCGATTTTATCAAAAGCCTCCATTTGCAATATCCCGATATGAAACTGATACTCAACCGAGGGTTTGAGCTGATAGACGAGGTGCATCCGTATATCGAAGCAGTCTTGTTTGAGTCCTATTTTTATGGACTCTCGCCTAAAGACTTAAGCTATAAAGAAGTTTCAAAAGAGGACAGAGAGTGGCTTAAGATTCAGATAGACAAAATTAAGTCTTATCATAAAGATGTCATTGCACTTGATTACCTTCCGCCTGAAAATAAAGCACTAAGAGAACAAGCCATCAAACAAATAGAAGCCCAAGGGATGATTCCTTATATCGCTGAACCAACATTGCAACAATTTGGCTTAAGTAGCATATCGCCGATAAAACGTGAGGTTTTAATCCTTTATGATGACGCCAAACTTGACAAAAAAGCAGGAGATACGGTGATAACTTTGATGGTGTTTCGGATACTCGCAATGCCACTTGAGTATATGGGATACATTCCGATATTTGAGCCACTCTCGACATGGAAATACACACCATCTGATTCAAGCAGATACAACAGTGCGGTGGTATGGTCTGAGGAAAACTATCCTTTAGAACATCCAAAACCATTTGAATCGACTATCGATGCGCTGATTGAGAGTGGAATGAAATTTTTGATTATCGATTCGCTTGCATCTGAAAAACACCCAAATATTTTCAACAAACTACACATCAAAGTCAAAGAGAGCAGTGCAGGCAAAGTCAAAAAAACCATTGTTTGTAAAGCTGGATTTGCAGGATTTGAAGCTGATCCGATCGCAGAATACTCCAACGATATCTTTACGCCACAAAATGCCAATCCATTATGCAACATTAAAGGAGCAGGAGAATCAAGTACCGTTGTTGCTATCACACAATGGGGAGGTTATATACTCAATAGCACATTTGTATTGCAGATTAATCAAAAAGAGTTATTGACTCTTAATCCCTTCAAAATACTTCAAGAGACACTGCGACTTCAAGCGTTGCCAATACCAGATCCTACGACTGAAAATGGCAGACGGCTACTCTTCTCGCATATCGATGGAGACGGTATCGTCAGTCGTGCGGAGTGGGACAGTTCACTTTTTGCAGGAGAGGTACTCTACAGTGAGATTTTCACTCAATATCCTATTCCTATCTCTGCTTCGATTATCGAAGGTGAAACAGCCCCTTATGGAATCTATCCCAAAGATAGTCAAAAAGCCGAACAGATTGTGCGTCAAATCTATACGTTACCCAACATAGAAGCAGCGTCTCACACCTTTTCGCATCCCTTTTTCTGGAGACATGTACATAACGGCACGCTTGATTCCCACGCTCACCTTCCAATTAAAGAGTATCGTTTTTCAGTGACACGTGAGATTAACGGTTCGCTTACGTATATCAATCATTTGCAAGACTCCAAAAGAAAACCCGCCAAAACTATTTTTTGGTCAGGCGATTGTCGGCCTACGCAAGAGGTGTTGCACTATATGTACCATCAAAATATTTTGCAGATCAACGGCGGAGATACAACCATCACCAACCGCGAGCCGTGGCTTAGTAAAGTTGCTCCTTTTGGAAGAAAGACAGGTGCATATTGGCAAATCTTTACTGGTGCACAAAACGAAAATGTCTTTACAAACGACTGGTTGGGTCCTTTTTGGGGATACAAACAGGTGATACAAACTTTCAAGCTTACCGAAACTCCACGCCGTCTCAAACCTATCGATATCTACTACCATATGTATTCAGGCTCCAAAAAATCCTCTCTCACTGCTATCAAACAAGTCTATGGGTGGGCTTTGTCTCAAGAAACGATGCCGATTTTTACTTCAGAGTATATTCCTAAAGTGATGGATTTCTATGAAGTGGCTATCGCCAAAACATCGAATGGATGGAAAATCAAAGGAATGGATACACTCAAAACACTCCGTTTGTCCACTGGTATGTTTGTAGATCTCAATGGCTCTTCGCATATTGTGGGATACAAAGAGACGTCAAGTGGTCTTTATCTTCATCTTGACACAAACAGCACTGCAACGATTGTCACCGCTCCAAAACTACGCATTCAAAGTGGTCTTATTGATGCCAATATCGCATTACGCCAATTTCATCAAGAAGGCAAAAATCGTCTCTTCTCTTTTGGTGGTCACGTACCCGCACAACTACGTTTTTGTCTCACAGATGATTGCAAACTCGATGCAACGCCCAAACCCGACACGCTTCAAAATGAAAATAATCATACGGTTTTGATCACCTACCACACAATCAAGGATGCCAATGTCAGCCTCATCTGTAATCAATAAACGCCATAAGGCTGTCACACCTTTTGAAATTATTGTTTTTGTAGTGATATTTGCTACTGTATTGGTACTACTCTATCCTAAAGAGTCGCTCAAAAAACAGGTACTTGCCGAAAAAAGCAACTATGCACTTACAGTGATGTATCTCAAAAATATGCTCAAACTGGAACCTCAAAATACAGAACTGATGGTCGCTACAGCAAAGGCAGCGATAGAACAAGGAAATATAGATTTGGCTACTGAACTTCTTGTGCTTTTAAAAAAACAAGAAGATCCCAAGCTTGCGTATAGTCTCAAGATGATTCAATTTAAGATACTCAAACACCAAACAATCCACGAATCCAATACTACTAAACTCTCTTCTCTTGAGTCTGCTATGAAAACGACTTTAGCCACAATAATCCAACATAGCAAAATAACAAAAGAAGACAGAATCTATTGGTTTTTGGAAGCCTTAAGGCTCAAAGAGAAGCCTCTTGCACTTTTGTTTTTGCGTCCTTTGTATCAGACAGATGATCCTTTTGCGTTGGAGCAATGTGTCTATCTTGCTGGAGAGATCAAACAAAAGCAGATTCAAAAACAATGCGGAGAGAGACTTCTCAAACTTCCTCAAACCGATAGAAAAAAATGGCTTCTTACTGCTTATAAATTTTATACTGCTATGGGGGATAACATCAAAAGAGGAGAGGTTCTCAAAGAGCTTGTCACGCTTGAGCCAAGCCATCAAGAGGAGTATGCTAAGGTACTCGCTGCTGTAGGTGATTTTGGACAAGCAGCTAAAATATATCAGATACTTTTTCAAGCAAGTATTGATATGGAGGTCAAAAAACAACTCCTTTATAAAACCATCGAAGCACTCTCTTATGGGAAAAAACCTCAAGAAGCAGAGGCGTTTGCAATCGCCCATGAGTCACTTTATCAAAATGATGAAGCGTTTATTCAAAGTCTCATCAAACTCTACTGGGCATCTCAAAATCTTCCAGCATCACGTCGTCTCTCCCTGAGACTTCTTCAAGAAGCAAAAAAATGAAACAAATAATACAATGGTTTGTTTTGTTTTTGTTATTGGTAAATCTCAACGCAAAATCCCCTTCTCTTTTATCTTCCAAACCAAATACTGAAGAGACATTTCGTGCAATGTTTAACTCTTTTACCTACATAGGAGATCTCAAAAACGCCTACAAAACAGGTGAAATTGCACTCAAAGCCTATCCAAACTCTCTTTTTTGGCATGAAAAACTTGCCCAAGTGGCAGTTTGGATTGGAAAAAATAAAGAAGCGATGAAACACTACGATTATTTGTATCAAAAAACCAAAACCAAAGAGACCAAAGAGAAATTTATCAAAATGGCCAAAGCACTTCAACAGTACGAAGTGATCTTGCCGATTTTGATAGAAGATGCCAAATCGATGCCAAATCAAACCAATCTTACAAATTTGATTGTCGCATATTCGATTATCGGAGAGCCTGAAAAAGTTGCTTTGATGCTTGAAACTCTTGTAAGAGAGCAAAAAATAGACTCTCATTGGCTTGCTAAAGCACTGGAAATCTATCAAGTCGTGGGCGATAACCAAAGTATAGATCGTGTCGTAAAAGAGATTAAAAACAATGCTTCTATTGATATTCAAACTGCCAAGTTGCTGATGGAGTATCACTTCTCCAAAGGTGATATTCGCACAGGCTATCAAAAACTCCTTCAAGTCACCTCTTTGCCAAAAGAGTACAACCTTACAGAGTACTATCAGAAGCGTAGCGATATTGGATGGCACCTACAAGACTTTGATCGTGTTGCTATGGATGCTAAAACGCTTTACGAAAGAAAAGAAGCAAGGGCTATCGATTATGAACGGATTGTGTTTTATTATGGCGACAAAGATCCCGATTTGGTAGAAAAAGTAGCCCACGAAGGGTATGAGCGATTTCAAAAAGAGTATTTTTTAGATCTCTATCTTCAGAGTCTTTTGAGAAGACACCGTTTCGATGCGTTAGAAAGTGCTATCAAACACTACTCACAAGGACATAGACTTAAAATCACCGAAGACATTTATTATTGGATAATGCGTGCGACGTTTTACCAAGCATCGGGCGATTATGAAAATGCACTTGAGATGTATCAACAAGCTCTGCGTATTAAGCCACATTCCAAAGAACTAGAAAATGCGATTTTATGGTACTGGCTATCACGTGCAACTTCTTATCAAAAAGCAGGAGAGTACAAAAAAGCACTTCAAATGTATCAACAAGCACTGCGTATCGAGCCTGACTCTATCAAGATTGAGCTCTCTTTATTGTGGTTCTATATCGATGTAGGCGATACACAAAAACTCAAAGAGATAACCGTATCATTTGAAACAACTCCCTACAAAATACCTGAACTTTTTTGGTTACCACTTGCCTCAGCCCATATGAAACTACAACAAAGCGATAGAGCGATGGTGTATCTCTCAAAAATAGAAGCAAAAAAAGGAAAAAGAGAGATTGAACTTGAGCCACTTTATGGCTCGATTATGCTCGCTCGTGCCGAAGAAAATGGATATATGAGTAGCCTTCAAAAAACCTACGATAATCTTCAAGAACGCAAAAAAAACAATCCTTCACTTCTAAAAAACAAAATTTTTGTAGATAACTATCTCAAAACCGCTATTGAGTTTATGCCTGCTGATATTTTTCAAAAAGAACTTGATCATTTGTCTCCAGTTTTGGGCAAACACCTCTTTGCTGAAATCTCTGTGCTGTTTGCACTTAGACACGAAGCGTATGAAGATGCTTCCAAACAGATGCGACACTTAAACAAAGTAGAACCTTGGATGACACTTGCTGTTGCACTTGCTAATGATGATAGAACGACACAACAAGAGATGATTTACAAACACGCTTCTATACTCCCAATTCGAGATAGAGTACTTGCTGCGACCAATATAGGAGATATCGCATTAGCACACTCACTCGCCTACGAAGGAATAGAAGAGAATGAAAGAGACTACTTTCTCTATAAACAACGCAAAGATCTTATCCAAATCACTCAAGCAGTTGATACCCTTGAGAGTGAACTAAGACGTAGCACTATGAGTGATTTGATTCAAAATAGACTAACACTCAAAACCGACTCTTATCTTGCAAAAGGGATTGACGCATTGATAGGATTAGAGGCGTGGAGATATGAAAAAAATGGTGATTTTGGGTGGCAAAGACTTCCTGCGGGAGATTTGCATCTCTTTGTGGGAGCAAAAAAAGTATTTGAAAGAAGCGAGTTCTCAGGCAAACTCAACTACTACAATGCGATAAGAGACTATTTTGGTTTTGATATGGAAGCGATCTCTTCTCCTCTCTCACGACTTCGATTGGTTGCAAGCTATGAACACAATGCCAAATCCTCCGAATCAAATTTTTTGTGGCTTGGTGGCAAAAAAGATAGATTTGAGATCTTAGCAACACTACAGTATCTCCCTTCTTCAAGCATCAGCATATCAACGCATCTTGATAGGTTTAAATCTCAAGATAATCTCCCAATCGCAAACGCAAAAGGGGTAAAAATAGACTGGTATC
Source organism: Sulfurovum sp. (assembly GCA_020719895.1). Taxonomy (GTDB): domain Bacteria; phylum Campylobacterota; class Campylobacteria; order Campylobacterales; family Sulfurovaceae; genus Sulfurovum. Next base: position 12,009 of record DYPM01000048.1, read on the forward strand.
AAGTGTTGCGTAGTGGATATCCCGATATTGCTTGGGGAGGATTTTATGATATCACTGTCTATTCTGACTTCCACAACCCACACGGAGCGATCGATACACTTTCTGCATTTCCAATAGCCACACTTCTTCCTCAAACCTATGAGATTGTGGGTACAAACTTTTTTTACGGCATAGCAAACAAGACTGGATATGCACGCGTATGGAGACCTTATGCACAATGTACGCCCTACTACAATATCTCTTCGGGCAGTTTGAATGTATCGTTTGATATAGGTTATGGCGGACATCTCTATTTGCAAGATCATCTCACAGCAGGAATCAACTATGACCAAATCGTAGATGGTTCAAAAGACAATCGATTCGATTTTTATCTACACTACAAAATGTTCTATTAGGAGATTAAAATATGGGAATCTCTAAAAACTACATTTTAGATTGCTTCGGCTTTTACAAAGCCTCGCAATGAC
>DYPM01000049.1 GCA_020719895.1 Sulfurovum sp.
AACTTGACCAAGTTAAATAATATTTGTTATTGTTATTATCTAAATATTTAACAATACAAGTTCCGTGATTAAATTCTCTCGAGTCTCTCGATAAATTATGGTCTACCGAGTCTTTTGACAAATTATCATCTACATTTTCTTTTTTGCACGCAGATAACAATGTTGCAATTGTCATCAGTATTATTAGAAATTTTATTCTCATCGTATTATTCTCCTTCGTTCCCATCTTCTCAACGGGAATACATAATCATATTTGGCATACTACCAAAACCGTTCCATATCAATCAGTACACACATTCCCTTATAATCTATAGCAATAGAATACCTCCAATAAATCGCCTCTCATCCACATTTTACCTTATAGTGCCTAAAACCGTCAAGACAACTTTTTACAAATCTTAATTTCATTTAATATGTGTTATTTTACGCTATATTTTCTTCTGAATTATTTATTATTTATTTTGAGACTATCAAATACCGATCGATGAATGAAATGAGAGTTATTCAAAACTCTCATTTGTCTCAAGCACCAAAAGAGCATCTTTATAAATTGGCTCATCAATAAAACCGTATTTTTCATCCATAAATCCATTGATACCTTGCGTTGCGTGTCGTTCAAATGCTTCTTTGATATGTTTTGCTCGTATAAGCATCGCTTCATCTACGCCAAAAATACGATTGGCTATCTCCACTTGTTTGGGTCCCATGCAGGCTTTGGAGACAAATCCCATCTGTTTTTCATGTTCGCACCACTGCTCGAATGTTTGTGTGTCGTTGTACTCTTGAAACATAAAAGATACAGGATGAATTCCAGCACTTTTGGCATCAACAAGGAATTTACTAAGAATATAATCAATAGTAGGATTGTGTTTGGTAACGATGGATTGTGGCAATCCCATTGAGTTGAGAAGATCAAGAATACCCAAATTTGCGACTGTAAGCCGTTCATCAATACGAAGGGTTGAGAGTGTGTTAAATGCTTCTTTGGTCTCAACTGAAATATGCAAGGCTTTGTCGGGCGAAAGAAGAGCAAGAGCTTGAGCAATTTCGCATTGAGTTTTGACCTTTGGAATACGCACCGCGTCAAATCCAAAATCATTCAAAAACGCAATCTCTTCTGCACCGCCTTCGTGAAGTGGATTGGTGCGAACAATGATAAAGCTATTGGATGCGTGAAGGTGCGAAAGAAAGAGAGCGATATTGTAGAGTGCTTCTTTTTTGCGTTCTAAAGCAATCGCATCTTCAAGATTGAGTGTCACCATATCCGCATCAAGGCTGTCCAATCGATTGAGGTGTTTGAGGTGTAGCGGATTGAGCATCATATTAGAACGCATACGAGATGAAGTTGCTTTTGGTTTGAGAGCCGTACCAAAATATCTGTCGTAATGGTCAAACGAAAGGTTTTCTAAAAAAGTTAAATCTTCAAATATCATAAGATTGATAATATCAAAACGACAATAAAAGATAGGCAATTTTGAATCATATTGTGTTTAGAGTGTAATATCGCTTTGGATATAATCAACAATATTTCAAAGAGGAGAAAAATGAAATGGACAGATGTCAGCAAATTGTTGCCAATGTAAGAATGGAAGAGCGATATGAAGGAATGAGCCTTAGGTTTGATGGTAGTGAAGTGATTCGAAAAGAGATCGAAGAGGCGATTGAAAAAATCAAAGAACAGACCAAAATGACACCACTTGTTTTTGGCAACTCCAAAGACTATACCGAGTCAAGTCAAGCGTTTTATATTGAATTTAATGATGAAAGTCAAAGAAACAGCGGTGATTTTTTTGAAAGATTGCTTAGAGAGCTTAAAATTGATCACTGCGTCAATGATGTCATCGAGGAGGAGTAGTATGAAAACGTTTGCAAAAATCACATTCCTATTTGTAATAATAATGGGCATTAATCTTGACGCGTCACAAGCCAATATCGCCAAAGAGCAGGTTGTGGTTTTGGAGACCACTGTTGGCAAAATCACACTCAAACTTTTCCCTAAAATAGCTCCACTTGCCGTTGAGAACTTCACTACACACATCAAAAATGGCTACTACAATGGATTGATTTTTCACAGAATCATCAAAAACTTTATGATTCAAGGCGGTGATCCCACAGGAAGTGGCAGAGGCGGAGAGTCGATTTGGAAAAAAGAGTTCAAAGATGAGTTTGCTCCTAATGTAGTATTTGATAGACCTTATCTTCTTGCTATGGCAAACAGAGGTCCAACTACCAATGGCAGTCAATTTTTTATCACGACCGCTCCAACACCGTGGCTCAATGGCAAACATACAATATTTGGCGAAGTGATTGAAGGCAAAGAAACCGTTGTCAAACTTGAAAATGTCAGCGTTGATTCTCAAATGAACAGACCGATGATTGATCAAAAAATTATCAAGGCGTATCTTAAATAGTGAATCTTGATACTATAAGAGAAGAGCGTCGCAAATGGTTGGCGTGGAAAAATATCGCACCAATCCATGAAGCGTTGAAACAACTTCCAAAAATAGAAAATATCGAAGTGGGTTTGCAAGATACAGTGAGTGTCATACTTCCCAATCTCTCTTTGGATACTATACATCAAATCGAAGAGACAGCACGACTGATGAAGCCGTGGCGTAAAGGTCCTTTTCGTGTGGGTGAGCTTTTGATTGATGCGGAGTGGCAAAGTCATATCAAATACAATCTTATTGAGCCACATTTTAATCTCAAAGACAAAGTAGTCGGAGATATCGGCTGTAACAACGGATATTATCTTTTTCGTATGCTTTCTCATCACCCCAAAAAATTGATCGGCTTTGATCCTTCTGCACTTTATTATTCACAATTTCTTTTTATCAATCATTTTGTGCAATCTGATATTGTTTATGAACTGTTGGGAGTAGAACATGTGGAGTTTTATGAAGAGCCGTTTGATACACTCTTTTGCCTTGGCGTACTCTATCACCGCACTGATCCTGTAAATATGCTCAAATCACTCTATCGTGGACTTAAGAGTGGAGGAGAGTTGATTCTTGATACTTTTATGATTGATGGTGAAGAGGAGATTGCATTGACTCCTGCAAACAAATACTCCAAAATCCCCAATATCTACTTTATCCCGACAATACCAGCTCTCAAAAATTGGTGTCATCGTGCAGGATTTACGAAAGTCGTTGTACTTGAGACGATGATCACAACTCCTTATGAGCAACGCAAAACCGAATGGATAGAGACACAAAGTCTTGAAGATTTTCTTGATCCTGTAGACTCTACTAAGACAGTAGAAGGGTATCCTGCACCAAAACGTGTTTATATCAAAGCGATAAAATGAGAATAGTGGGAATCTCTAAAACCCGTCATACCGAATTTGATTCGGTATCTCGTATACCCCAAATACGAGATCGAGATTGCGGGTCAAGCCCGCAATGACAAGATGGGGTTTTTTAGAGATACCATAGTTTTTGAAGTTGATATAAAGGAGATGATTTTAAGTTTTGGAGAATTTTTTGAATGTGTGGTGCGCAGAACGAGACTTGAACTCGTACACCCGTAAGGCACTACCCCCTCAAGATAGCGTGTCTACCGTTCCACCACCTGCGCATAAAATTAACTTTGAATTGTTAAGGGATAAAATTATATCTTATAAAACTTAAATATAAACAAACACAAAGAAGACAAAAGCCTTCTTTGTGTAAAAATTAACCAAGGAATGGGTTAGCGTAAAGAGCGATAAGAGCAATGACAAGTGTATAGATAACTTGTGCTTCGATCATTGCAAGAGCAATAAACATTGTAGTCATCAATTTACCGCCAAGACCAGGGTTTCTTGCAGTACCAGCGATTGTAGCAGCAGCAGTGTGACCCATACCGATAGCACCACCAAGAGCAGCAAGACCAAGACCAACACCAGCAGCAACTACCGAGTATGCTTCGATCATAGATTTACCATCAACATCACCTGCAAATGCAACTGCACCCATTGCCAAGAAAAGCATAAAAAACTTTTTCATAAAAAATCCTTTGAAAAAAAATGTGAGGTTTTAAGTCCCTTTCGACTCTCTCTAAGGTCTGTTCGGCTTGCGTATCCCTACTAATTACCTTAAATAGAGTTTAATTATAGCTTAGGGAAGCTGATATATGAATTATTTTTTTGACGACCAATCACCTATTGGCCACGGTTTTGTGTCGCTGTTGAAAGTAAGATAGTTGATTATCTCTTTGGCGTACTCTCCCAAAGATGAGGAGAAGGAGAGAAGGTTTGTGTTGAGACCGCCTCCAATCCAACCCAAAAGAAATTGAACAACTACGACCAATGAGATTGTCATTGTAAGAATATTTCCAATAATCAAATAGAGCATTGCATAAAGCAGTCGTTCGCGATTGACTCTGTTTCCCATTGTTGATTCCTTTTTTTATGGAGTTCTTGCAGAACTAAAAATAACGCCTAATGAACGTTATGGGTTGTCTTTTGAAAAGAAACTTGCCATTGAGGCAACTAACTTTCTTTTCAAAAGATTGCTAACGCTAAGTTGTCTTCGTGCATGAGGACTCACGCACTTTGTGCTTAGTATTCCCTTTTTTATGGTTATTTCAAATAATCAGGTGTTGCTAACTCTACTTTTTTGCCTTTTTGTTCTATCACTACAATGTCGATATTTTCTCCTTCATTGTACAATCCTTGAAGGGTGTCGATACGTTGTTTGGAGATTTTGGAGATGTGTAGAAGTGCATCAAATCCATCAGGCATTTCGACAAAAATACCAAAAGGAGTGACTTTTTTGATTTTGCCAGTGTAGGTGTGATCAAGTTCGTATTGCATCTGTTTTTTGATTGGTTTTGAGGCTAATGTTTCGATATGTTCTTTGGCGGCTGCTACTTTTGCTTCGTCGCCTCCTTTGACTTTTACACCTCCAATGTCCCTGTCAAGATCAATAGTGACATCAAATCTCTCGATAATCTCTCTGATAGTTGCTCCAGCTTTACCGATAATATCGACAATGCGACTAGGGTCAATGATAAACTCCTCAACGCTTGGAAGTGCATCGCTGGGTTTCATATTTTCAATAGCAATTTCCATCTTATCGAGGATATGCACTCTTCCTGCCTTGGCTTGATCTAAGGTTTTTTTGAGTATTTCAAGATTGAGTCCTCCGAGTTTAATATCCATCTGCATCGCAGTGATTCCATCTCGTGTTCCAGCGATTTTAAAATCCATATCACCATCATGATCTTCTAAGCCCATAATATCAGAGAGAACAGCATAACGTTCGCCATCACTTACCAATCCCATCGCGATTCCTGCTACCAATTTTTGAGTCTCTACTTGTGCGGCTCTAAGTGCTATTGAACCACCGCACACAGTTGCCATTGATGAGGAGCCGTTGCTCTCCAAAATCTCCGAAACCAATCGGATTGTTCCATCGTGTCTTATGTCGATTGTCGGCTCTAATGCACGTTTGGCAAGATTTCCATGTCCTAACTCTCTGCGTCCAGGTGCGAAGATCGGTTTTGTTTCGCCTACACAAAAACCTGGAAAGTTGTAATGCACCATAAATGATTCGCTTAATGATGATTTTTCAGTGAGCAGTTCATACATTTGAGCATCTTTGTCGTTGCCAAGTGTGGTGGTGACTAATGCTTGCGTCTCTCCTCTTGTAAAAAGACACGAGCCGTGGACTGAAGGCAAAATATTTGTTTCGATAGAAATAGGGCGAATCTCATCAAGTTTTCGTCCATCAGCACGAATCTCTTGATCTAAAATCAATGCACGCACTACTGAACGTTTGTATCTCTCTAATACACTTTTTAGTAGTGCAGAATCGATAGTCTCTTTCTCTTTGGTTTTAACAGCCATAATCGCTTCGTGTACTTTGGCTAAGGCGGTGTTGCGTTCGCTTTTTGCCATAATACGAATTGCATTTTCTATAGCATCGTGAAAATACTCTTGAATGTAGGAATAGAGTGTGGTGTCTATTTTTTCATCTCTTAGCCTCAAAAGCAATGGTTCTCTACAATATGGTTTGAACATTTCGGTGTAGGCTGTAGTCGCTTGGAGTATTGCTTCTTTGGCAAAAACGACTGCTTCTAATAGTCCCGTCTCATTGAGTTCGTTGCACTCGTGATGCTCAAGAAACATTGGAATCTCGCTCATCGTAGTAGAAATAACATCATCAATAATCTCTTGAGCAATCGTTCTCATCTCGATCATAACAATATCTTCACCAGATCCAACCACCAAAAGATCAAGTGTACTTTGGGCTTGTTGACTTAGGGAAGGATTGACTACTAATGCACCATCAATTTTTCCTACTCTCACTGCAGCAATGGATTGTGTCACGGGAGTATCGGAGAGAAAAAGGGCAGCTGACGCAGCATGAAGTGAAGCGACTTGAAGATCTACTTCGTTATCACTGCTAAGTATCATGATAGTGATCATCACAGGATATTCAAATCCCGCAGGAAAAAGTGGACGCAACGAACGGTCTATGATACGTGAAGTGAGTGTTTCAAAATCACTGGGCTTAGTCTCTCTTTTGATAAATCCTCCAGGGATTTTTGCTGCAGCGTAATATTTTTCGACATACTGTACAGTCATTGGCAAAAAATCTTCGCTCACAGGAGTTTCATCGATCGCTACTGTAGCCAAAATGACTGCTTTACCTTGACGATAAAGTACTGCACCTGATGTTTGTTTGGCAACTTTATTGAGCTCGTATTGCTCTTTGAGGTTGTTGAGGTGTAGGGTGAGTATTGTGGGTTCCATTTTTTATTCCTTAAGGGTTCTTGTAGTGCAAATTTTATCAGGATTCAAATATCACTTTTTAGGGTTTAAATTGATTTGCGTAACCAATCCCTGAAAACTGTTTGAGAATCTCCGTTTCATCAAAACTATATCGAAACTGTTCGATATACTCCATTAAAAAAGCATAAGCGTAGTTGAGTTGTTCCATTTGTGTTGTATCTCCGCCACGGTCGGGATGATATTTTTGTGCCAAAAAACGGTACTGTTTTTTGATATCTGCTTTGGAGACGAAGGTGGGAAGCTTAAGCGTCTCTAATGCGTCTTGAATCTCTTTTTGGGGATTGTCTATCATAATTTGACTCTTGTTCTTACGCCACCAAGCGGTCTAAATGTAAACTCAATAGAGGCACGCTTTTCGTTGATAAGTGTATTGCCATTGACAGAAGGAAGAAAATCACTTCTAAGATCAAAACGCAACGACCAACAATCACGTGCATATCCCATTTCGATTGACCAAAGTTTGGAAGTTTTTTCTTGAAAACTATAGAGCATTAAACCACCAATATCATATCGATTGTTCAATTGATATTTTAGCATCACACTAAGATCATTAAATACAGATTGTGTTGGTTTGTCGATATAAAAATTTTTCTGATAAGTGTGTCCTATGCCTGAGGTGATATTTGATTTATTGAAAGAGATAAATGTAGAAGATTGGGAAATCTTTTCAAATCGATACGTGTAGTAGATGTCGTTGTAGAGTTGAAACATTCCATATTTTATCTTTAGCTCATGATGTAATTTTTCATACTCTTTGTGATTGTCAGGATAATCAACCTCTCCCAAACGGCTGGAGAAGAGAAATTTGGCTTGAGTGGTGTAGAAGTAGTTTCCAAGCGAAAATTCATAATAACGCAAAGGTAAATCAACACTAAAAAGCTCTTTCTGAATAGATGTCAAATCCTCCTCATACGACACTCCTTTGTCATAAAGTTTGCTTGGCATACCATAAACAAACGAAGGTTGCATGATATGTACAAAACTCTCATAAGCCTTGCTAAGATCACTTGAGAGTTTGAGTGTGTGGGAGTATTGTGTGTAGTCGTAGGTGTCGTAGACAAACTCTCCATTAGAAAAAACATACTTTTTTTGACGTAGATTTTGCTCAAAAGAGACATTGAGATAGTGATAAAACCACTGATCTTGCAAAATCATCGGCAGACTCACGCCATAGTGTCGATAGCGTTCGCCAATATGCCTATCAAATCTATCACTACGCACATCGATACTGTAGAGAAAATGGTCACTCAAAAATCTATCAAGAAATTGATGCCACTGCAAAGAAGGAAGTTGTTGGAGTGTTTTGCTGTTTTTTTCTTCGCGTGTATCTATAAAATATTTTGTATTCAAGCCTGCATAAAAAGTCTCATTTTGCAGAAAATAGTTGAGTTTTGACTCTTGAAGCGGTTCGAGGATATAGAACGAGAGATTGGTTCTTTGGAGGTTTTGAAACTCTATAGTATTAAAATAGTTAAGATAGAGATAGAGTCCGTCGGTATATGCGTCAGAGCTGTCAAACCAAAGAGAGGCGTTGCGATACTCTGCTTGTACGCCGTAAAACTCTCTTTCTTTGTTGTTTTCTTGCTTTTGAAAGCTTTTGTGATCTATAAAATATCCCCCCATAATCCATCCATTGCTCTCTTTGCTATCCACAAATCGAAAAGTACTGTAGAGTCCTTCGCCTCTTTTGGTGCGGATTTGTGGATTAAATTCGAGATCTCTGTCCTGAGAAATAGCCCAATAGATCGGTTGTTCAAATAAAAATCCCTCTTTTTTGGTATATCCAAACATAGGAAAAAGCAATCCAGATCTGCGTGTATTGTCAGTCGAAAATGCCAAATATGGAGTATAAAATAGAGGCACTTTAGCAATATAAATCCACGCATGATGGAGTCTGATATACTTCTCTTCGCTGTCATAGTGAGAGCGTGAAAAGTCGATTTGCCAAAGTGGATTTGCGACGTTGCAACTTGAAACAAAACTGTTGCCAAGATAAAACTGCTTCTCTTTTTGTGATGCTTTGTCAGACAAAACCCATATATCATTTTGACTAAAAAGTAACACTCCTTGAAACTCTACCTCTTTGGAGTTGGTATCGATCTCTATCGCTTCGCTGTGGCTTTTGATTCCTTGAGCGTCAATCATTTCGACTGAGCCTTCAAGAAGGAGTTTTTTGGTGTTTTTGTTGTACGTGACACTGTCGGCTCTTGCAACCCTTCCCAAATAGTAGACCAACACTTCTCCTTTTGAAAAAAAGTGATCTTTGGTGCTTTGGATGGCGTTGGTGCGTATTTCAGCTTTGTGCGTAGTTGTCGAAGCATGAAGTCCTATCCAAAAAAATAGAATGCTCCAAAGTAGAGATTTATACATCGACAACAACACATCCCGAAAGTTTGTCATGGAACGTCTGTTTGAGCGGAGAGAAAAATGCAACAATAAAACCAACATAGAGAAACATTTCACTTGGTATTCTCAAAAATGCTCGAAAAAATGCAGTTTGCAATGTTGGCGTCTTGTTGCTGTTTTTCTCTACAACTTTGATTTTGAAGATATATTTTCCAAGCGTCATTCCCAACTTCCATACAAAAAAAGTGTGATAGATAAGTTTGAGAGCAAAAAGATAGAGAATATTATCAGCAATAAAAAGATTGATATGTTCTGCAAATATTTCGATATCAGTTTCACTCTCAAGCGATATACCGCTCAATTGACCCATCAATTTGTCATAAAAAATAATAAAAAAAAGAAACGAAATCACAATATCATCAATCAAAAAAGAAGCAGTTCTTTTTTCTACACGAGCAATATTCAATGTGTCTGGTGTCATTATTTTTCCTTTTATAGTGCCTGATAAGCGATGTCAGTACGGCACTGTTTGCCTGCAAAGTGTACTTGTCCTGCTAACATATACGCACGACGTTGTGCTTGTGCGATACTTTCATCTACGCCAACGCATACCAATACACGACCACCTGTAGCATAGAGTTTTCCATCTTCGCCACGACTCACACCAGCATAAGCGATGTGAGTATTTTCGCGTAACTCTTCGTGATAGATTTCATCGATAATAATCTCTGTGGGCAGACTGTTTTTGTAAGGATACTCTTTGCTTGCCATCACTACGCCTACGGCGTATTTGTCATAAAACTCAATCGTCGCATTTGCCAAATCTTTGGTTGCAGCTTTGTAAAACAGTTCACTTGCAGGAGATTTTAAAAGTGGCATTAGCACTTCGCATTCAGGATCTCCAAAACGTACATTGTACTCAAGAATAATCGGCTCTTGATTTACCACCATTACGCCGATAAAAAGTACACCACAAAAAGGCATTCCTTCTTCTTCCATTCCTTTGAGTGTTGGTTTGATGACACGAGCGTCAAGTTTGGCATAAATTTCGTCATTGACCAATGACGTAGGTGCGTACGCTCCCATACCGCCTGTATTTGGTCCTTTGTCGCCGTTGAGCAAGCGTTTGTGATCTTGTGCAGCAGGCAACACGACATACGATTTGCCATCACACACTGCAAAAACTGAAAGCTCATAACCATCAAGAAACTCTTCAATCACAATCGATGTCCCTGCTTTTCCAAAGGCATTGCCACTGAGCATTTCACCCGCTACTTTTTTTGCTTCTTCGTGACTTTGGGCGATAATTACCCCTTTGCCACCACACAAGCCATCGGCTTTTAGAACAATTGGAAGTTGCATCGTGTCGATAAATTGATACGCTTTTTGGAGTTTGTCTGTCTGAATGTAGTTAGCTGTTGGTATATTGTGACGTGCCAAAAACTCTTTCATAAAAATCTTCGAGCCTTCTAATTGTGCGGCTTTGGCAGTTGGTCCAAATATAACCAATCCTTTTGCTTCAAACACATCAACGACACCTTCTACTAACGGTGTCTCAGAACCCACGATAGTCAAATCAATCTTGTGCGAAACGACAAAATCTGCCAATATTTCAAAATCCTCAATCGCAATATTTTCTCCAAGCTGATCAGTTGCACCATTTCCTGGTGCAAAGTAGAGCTTTTCTACATTTTCATCTTTGCGTAAAGCTAAACCAATAGCATACTCTCTGCCACCACTTCCGATAATAAGTATATTCATAAAGGTAATCTCCAAAAAATAGCGTTAATGATAGTTGAACCATCTGATTAATTCTCAAATTTTTGGCAAAGCCAAAAATTAGGTCTTCAGCAGACAGCTCTCGCGACTGGTCGCTCTTATAAGGTTTATATTCAATTAGAGATCTCAATTGAGGAGTAAAGGGTTTTTAAAAACTCTTTTTTGATGAATTTTTAAAATACCTCAATAACGCAAGAGCGATAATGCTTTGCAGATACCCAGATGGCCGTTCTGTGTCGTGTCGGCCCTAAGTAGCCAACGATGCAAGAGAGAGCGTAGTTTTAGGAGTCAGATTCTAACCTTAAAGGCTCAAACAAAAATGTCTACACACCACCACACTACTTATCTCGCTAAAGATAAATGTTGGACCCAAATACAGTAGTCGAACCATCCAGGCAAATTTAATTGTAACTAATTTTTTTTAGAAGGTGCTAAGTCACACTTTATATCGAAGGCGTTATTTTGATATTTTGTGTTGAGTAGCTTATTTTTTTGTGAAAAAGCTTCAAGAGATCCGCAATGGTTTGTTTGATTTCTCTACGTTCCACCACCATATCAATCAAGCCGTGTTCAAGCAGAAATTCTGATCTTTGGAATCCTTCGGGAAGATCTACGCCCACAGTTTGTTTAATCACTCTTTGTCCTGCAAATCCAATCAACGCATCTGGTTCGGCGATGATAATATCACCCAACATCGCAAACGAAGCCGAAACTCCGCCCATTGTAGGATCTGTGAGGATAGAGATAAATGGCAATCCTTTTTGGTGAAGCCGATTGAGTGCTGCAGAGGTTTTGGACATCTGAAGTAAAGAGTAAGTACTCTCTTGCATTCTCGCACCTCCTGAGGCAGAGACGATAATCACTCCGCACTCTTTTTGGATTGCTCTATTGATAGCACGTACGATTTTTTCACCTTCTACCGAGCCCAAGCTTCCGCCCATATAGTTAAAATCAAAAATCGCTAACTCTACAGGTATCCCTTCGATAGTGGCGTGTCCAGATACGACTGATGAGGTTTTGCCTGTTTTGGATTTTGCTTCATCAATACGTTTTTTGTAGGATTTTTTGTCGCTAAACTTCAATGGATCGATAGGTGCCAATGTATTGTCCATCTCTACAAACGAACCGACATCTACAAGAGTCGTGATACGTTGCTCTGCTGTGATACGAAAGTGATAACTACATTTGGGACATACATTGAATTTTGTTTCTACTTCTTTGTAAAACATCAATGATGTACATTTGGGACATTTGATCCACGGATTTGGGGTCTCTTTGACGCTTTCGTCTTTTTTGAACAAACTTCCGAACATTGAACTTCCTTCTTTTTGACAAACAAAAAAGAGCGATGAAGAGTGATCGCATCGCTATTTTTTTGTGAAACTATAACATAACCATTATCAACAAACACTTCATTTTTATTTTCTTATGTTACACACTCAAACGAACAAGTTCGTTTGAGTGGCAGGGACACTTGTGTCCCTGCGACCCTAAATCTCGAAAAACTACATTTTGGATTGCTTCGGCTTTTACAAAGCCTCGCAATGACGGGAT
>DYPM01000050.1 GCA_020719895.1 Sulfurovum sp.
ACACTTTAAAATTTTGATTTTATTTCTATTCGTGTCTGTAGAGATAGGTTTCTATCAAAGGTTGAAGTGCAGTTTGTAACTTCATATCAAATGACTCAAATCTTTTTTGTAAATCTCTTGCGAGAGAATCAGCTTCTACAATGCTCTGCTCAAGTCCCAAAATCGTGACAAAGCTATTTTTGTCTCCATCATTTTGAGTTGTTTTGCCTGCCTCTTGACTACTATGCGTCTCGTCGATAATGTCATCTTGAATCTGAAAGAGTAGCCCAAGTCCAATACCAAAATCGTACAATGCTTCTTGTGTTTGTTTTTCTATGCATACAATCACCGCACCCATCTGCAAACTTGCTGCGATAAGTTTGGCAGTTTTGTTGATATGGAGTTGGCGAACTTGATCTATGATAAGCGGTTGATTTTCAAAGTAACAATCCAATGCTTGTCCATGTACCATTCCCTCTCCGCCACCGTTATACGCCAACAACTCTACCAATTCAATTCTCACATCGCAACGCAATGGCGCTTTTGCAATCAACAAAAAAGCATCAGTATTGAGTGCATCGCCTACCAATATCGCCGTCACTTCATCAAAACGTTTATGAAGTGTTTGCACGCCTCTTCTTAGATCTGCGTTGTCCATTATTGGCAAATCATCGTGTATTAGTGAGTAGGTGTGAAACATCTCCAAAGCCAATGCGACAGGCAAAGCACTCTCATAAAGTAACGGCTCATACGCCTCTACAACACTTAGAAGTAGCATCGGACGAAATCTTTTTCCACCAGCAAGCAACATAGCTCCAAGCGCCTCTTCGTAGATGGGATGAAAAGTACTTATTTTTGGGAGGTGTTGCGTAAGGTAGGTTTCAAATCTTTCCATTGATGCTCCTACGCTTGAGAATTTTTGGCGGTATTATAGCCGATATTGGATAAACTCCAATTTATGGAAAAAAAGACACAACGCACATTGATAATTTGGACTAAAAGAGGTTTTGGTGTTATTGCTTTTTTGGTGTGGATAGAGATTATCTTGACACTTACAAAAAGCGGTACGCCATTTATGGAGCAAGCTTCGTATTGTATCGTAGGCACAATAGTCACTTTTGGTCTATTGAGTGCCATCTATAAAGGGTTAGAGTACTGGGAACAGCAGAGTCAAGAGTAATACTTCCAAATACTATGTTTAACCAACGTACACTTTCAGCAGTGTATAATCGACTACTAAGCTTGCATAAATTATGCAACACTTTAATAGACTTCTTGCAAAGCAAGAAGTCCAAGCACAAAGTGCATGAGTTCTCACACTGAAGACGGCTTAGCGTTAGCAATCTTTTGAAAGGAAAGTTGCCTAAATGGCAAGTTTCTTTCAAAAGACAACCCATAACGTTCATTAGGCGTTATTTTGAGTTCTGCAAGAACTCTAATAAAAATAGTTCACAAAGGAAAAGAATGCAATTGAGTGATTATGATGCATTTCCCACTACGCTACCATTTGTAGTAGAGGATGAGATGTTTCTTTATCCGTTTATGATTAGTCCTATATTTCTAAGTCATCAAGAAGATATTGATGCGATAAATGAAGCGATGGAAAACAACTCTCTTCTTTTTGTTGCCACTTCAATTAAAGGCAAAGAAAACGATAGAAGCTTTGAGGCGATACACGAAGTAGGCGTAGTTGGATCTATTATGCGTAAAGTACATATTCCAGATGGACGCATTAAGATTCTTTTTCAGGGACTCTCACGTGCAAAAATTGTGATGCCAGCAGTATCCCAAGGGAGTCGTAAAGCGATTATCGACACTATCGAAATTGAGCCTTTCAACGAACTCAAAGTAAATGCATTGATGGACATTTTAAGAGGAAAAATCAAAAATCTCTCTTCAATCAATAGCAGTTTTTCGGGTGATTTGGTACGTGTGATTGAGGAGAATGAAGATCCCAATCGTATGGCAGATTTGGTATCTTCGATGCTCAAACTTGAAAAAGAGATTGCTTATAGACTTTACATTGAGACGGATATTGAAAAACGACTTTTGGGAGTGATTGATGTGATTACTTCACAAATAGAAGCAGCAAAAATCCAAAAAGAGATTCGCTCCAAAGTCCATTCCAAAATTGAACAAAACAACAAAGAGTATTTCCTCAAAGAGCAACTCAAAGAGATACAACACGAACTAGGAGTCGATACGCAACGCGAAGAGGAGATTGCTTTATTTAAAGAGAAAATTGAAGTACTCAAACCTCATATGGGAGAAGATGCTTTCAAAGAGACACAAAAACAACTCAATCGTTTTTCGCGTGTACATCCTGACTCAGCAGATGCCAATACGCTACAAACATATTTGGAGTGGGTACTTGATGTGCCATTTGGCAAAATAACCTCACAAAATCTTTCAATCAAAAAAGTATCTGACGAACTTGACAAAGATCACTATTCACTTAAAAAACCCAAAGAGCGGATTTTGGAATTCTTTTCGGTACGAGAGTTGGCACAGCTTCGTGGTATCAAACCCAAAGAAGCAGGCGGTGAAATTCTCTGTTTTGCAGGACCTCCAGGGGTTGGGAAAACTTCATTGGCAAACTCTATCGCTACAGCTTTAGGTCGTCCGCTTGTGCGTATTGCATTGGGTGGATTAGAAGATGTCAATGAACTAAGAGGACACAGACGCACTTATGTTGGTGCGATGCCAGGGCGGTTGGTGCAAGGATTGGTCGAAGCTAAAAGTATGGATCCTGTAATTGTACTCGATGAGATTGATAAAGTAGGACGAAGCTCACGCGGAGATCCAACCGCAGCACTTTTGGAGATACTTGATCCTGAGCAAAACGTAAAATATCGTGATCACTATCTCAACTTTCATATTGATTTAAGCAAAGTGATTTTTATCGCAACAGCCAACGACGTAGGGCATATTCCTGCACCTTTGCGAGACAGAATGGAGTTTATTACGCTTAGCTCTTATACGCCCAAAGAGAAGTTTGAGATTGCCAAACGCTATCTCATTCCGCAAGAGACACACAAACATGTCCTCAAAAAAAATGAAGTCAGTATCTTTGATGATACGCTTAAGCTTTTGATCGAAGAGTACACTAGAGAAGCAGGAGTACGAAATCTAAGACGACGTATCGCAGGAATTATGCGTAAAAGTGCAAGAGAGATTTTGGAAAAAGAGTTGGAGCATATTGATATTACGACAGAGAATCTCAAAAATTATGTCGATAAAAAGGTATTTGAGATCGCCGCAATAGAGTCAAAACCACAAATAGGAATCGTCAATGGTCTTGCATGGACACCTGTAGGTGGTGATGTGTTGCGTATCGAAGCTATCAAAATCAATGGCAAAGGAGCGATGCAACTCACTGGAAAATTGGGCGACGTGATGAAAGAGTCAGTGCATATTGCCCACTCTGTTGTGAAGATTTTAATCGACAACAACATCATCAAAATCACCTCATCAATGATTCCTCATACACCAAAAGAGCTTGAAGAGCGTGTGACATTAGAACATTCAGAGGTCTATAAACGATTTGATCTCCACGTCCACGTCCCCGAAGGTGCAACGCCAAAAGATGGTCCAAGTGCTGGTATTGCGATGGTGACAGCGATTGCTTCGATATTGAGCGAAAGCAAAATAGACAACACGATAGCCATGACAGGAGAAGTGACACTCACGGGCAAAGTGCTTCCTATTGGTGGACTCAAAGAAAAACTCATCGCTGCCTATAATGCAGGTATCAAAAAAGCATTAATTCCTCTCAAAAACTACGAACGTGACTTAATGGATATTCCCGATGAAGTCAAAGAGCATATACAAATCATACCTGTAGAGTATATTGCACAAGTACTCGAAGAGGCGTTTATCAAAGAGGGATAACTTACCATGCTGATATGGCGTACATAAACAAATTCATTCGAGTGCGTAATATCAGTGATGACGATGGAGCAAAAATGCTAAAACAAAAATTTATAGAAGCAGTGGTGGCTGAAGATATCGGCAGAGGTGATCTTTTTGGTCGTGTTGCTACATCTATACCAGCGAGGGCGTATATTCTTGCTAAAAGCAATGGTGTGTTTGCAGGGCGAGAGTATCTCGAGGTGTTTGCGTCGCTTTATGGATTGAAATTTGAGTGGTATATCAAAGATGGCGAATCGTTTGTGAGTGGTGAACGGTTGGTTTATATTGATGGTTCCTCAAACATGATTCTTTCGCTTGAGCGTTCGATGCTTGATATTGCGTTGCATGCGAGTTCTATCGCAACACTTACGCATAAATATATGCACGCAATAGCAGATACAAATGTAAAGCTTCTTGATACACGAAAAACCCGTCCGCTACTTAGAGAGTTTGAGAAATACGCAGTGCGGTGTGGTGGTGGACTCAATCACCGAATGGGACTTGATGATTGTCTGATGCTCAAAGATACACACCTTCGTACAATCAATGATTTGGATGCGTTTATGGTAGAAGCACGCAAAAAAATACCGTTTACTTCTCAAATAGAGATTGAGTGTGAGACGCTTGAGATGGCAAAAAATGCAATGCATGCAGGAGCAAATATCGTGATGTGTGACAATATGCCAACCGATGATATTTGCGAAGTGGTGGCGTGGCGAAATGCACACTACAAACATATTTTGATTGAGGCGAGTGGCAATGTGACGCTTGAGACGATTGGTGCGATTGCGACGACTGGAGTCGATGCGATTAGCACGGGAAGTATGATTCACCAAGCCAATTGGATTGATTTGTCGATGAAGATAGAGTAAGAGCGATGGAAAATTCCAAGCTACAGCTCCAAATGGAGAGAGTCAAACAGATGATTGATGAGGCAAGAGCGATTACGATTCTTTCTCATATCAATCCCGATGCGGACACATTAGGGACGGCTTTGGGGATTTTTGCACTTCTTTTCAAACAAGGCAAACGCGTAGAGGTAGTGAATGCTTCGACACAACTGCCCAAACATCTTGATTTTTTGCCATTTTTTTCCAAACTCAAGCACAAAATCGACTTTGCTGATAGTCTTATAATCACCTGCGATGCGGGAAGTCTTGATAGGTTTGGTTTTGATCTTACAGGGCGTATGATTATCAATATAGATCATCACATCAGCAATACTTTTTTTGGAGATGTGAATGTCGTATTTCCCAATGATGCTTCTACTTCACAAGTGGCATTCAAACTTTTTAGCACGATTTACCCAATCAATGCACAAACTGCGACTGCATTTTATACAGCGTTGCTCTCTGATACACGATACTTCACCACCTCAAATGTCACTCCAGAAGTATTTGATATCGCAAGAGAATTAGTAGCACGCGGAGCCAATCCTGTAGATATCGCAAAAAACTTTACCCAACGAAGATCGCTAAGTAGTGTACGCGTATTGGAGCGAGCATTACACTCATTGACACTTACGATGAATGGACAAGTAGCAACAATGCAGATTCTTCTTGAGGATATCGAAGCGACTGGAGCGACTATGCCCGATATGGAGGGAATCGTAGATTATGGACGCTCTTTGGCGACGGTAGAACTTGCCGTATTACTTATAGAACTCAAAGAGGGATGGCGTGTATCAATTCGTAGTAAAACGGTCGATATTACACCTTTGGCAAAATCATTTGGTGGCGGTGGTCACAAAGTCGCAGCTGGATTTACGCTTTCCAAAGCAGAGTACACGCAGAGTGCGGTAAAATGTCACTCACAAATCGCAACACAAATTACACAATTAAGGATATTACAATGAAACTCAAACTGATGTTACTCTTTTTTGTTTTGATTCTTTTAGCATTAGGAGGCGGTGCTGCTTATGTCTATACTGCTCCTGAATTTGAACAAAATCCACCGACAATCACCGCACCAAAAAATGTGATTTGGAATGGTAAAACGCCTATTTTTATCACACTTCAAGATGACACGGGAATTAAATCATACGAAATGATAGTGAGCGATGGCAAAACACAAGTGAGTGTTGCTAAGGGGAAGTTTCAAGAAGGAGTCAAAAGAGTTGATCTCAATCTCACCTATCCAAAAAACGATGGGCTTGATCTTAGATCTCCTAAGCTCAAAGTGATGATTTCAGTCAATGATCAAAGCAAATGGAATATGCTCAAAGGTAATAGTGCAACTCAAATTATTGATATTTCAATGGATATTCGTCGCCCAACACTCTCTATCATTTCAAACTCTTATATGATTATGCAAGGAGGATCAGCACTTGTGATTCTCAAAGCCGAAGATACAAACCTCAAAGAACTCTATATCCAAACACCAAAACATAAATTCAAACTTCAACCTTACAGAAAAAAGGGTTATTATGCAGGATTGATTGCGTGGGAGTTTACGCAAGAGGATTTTAGTGCCAAAGCTGTAGCCAAAGATGAAGCAGGAAACATCGCGACATCTTCGCTCACTTTCCATCTCAAAAACATTCCCTATAAAACCTCTACTATCGAAGCAAAAGATCGTTTTCTTGATGGAAAAATTGCTGATCTCGCAGAGATAGAACCAGAGTATTCTCAAGAGACAGACAGACTCAAAAAATTAAAATTAGTCAACGAAACGATGCGACTCAAAAATGAAGAGATTATCTACAACGCAGGCACAAACGCAGAGATGCCAATGATCCAATTATGGAAAATAAAGCCCTTCTTTCCTCTCAAAAATGGTGCAACAATAGGTGGATTTGGCGACAAACGTCACTATTATCATGGCGACAAAAACAATATCGTCTCGACCTCTTATCACGTCGGATATGATTTTGCAAGTACGCAAAATGCCGAAATCAAACTCTCCAATCCAGGCAAAGTCGTCTACGCTGATATGAATGGTATCTACGGAAATATGCCAATGATTGATCACGGAATGGGACTTTTGACACTTTATGGACACTGCTCAGAGATTTTGGTTAATGTTGGAGATGAGGTCGTAGAAGGACAAGTTATCGCCAAAACAGGAACAACAGGACTTGCATTGGGAGACCATTTGCATTTTGGAATCACAGTACAAGGCGTAGAAGTACGTCCTGTAGAGTGGCTTGATCCACACTGGATCAAAGTAACGATTAATGATATTTTTGCTGATGCGGATAAAGTAATCGGAAAATAAATGAATCAAACAAAAACTTACACCTATGATCACCATCCTATCTACTTTGATTTTCAACAAACCGTTGAACGTTTTTTTGTAGAAGAGATTCCTCTTTATCCTTTGAGTGGATTTGGCAACTATCTTATTCTCAAACTCAAAAAAACCGATATGAGTACATGGAAACTTATCCATGTCATCTCTCAAGCTACAGGACTCACCGAGCGTGATATTGGGTATGCTGGACTCAAAGACAAAAATGCCACAGCGATACAATACATTTCCATTCCAAAACAATACGAAGCCGATCTTACAACAAATCTCACCACAGAACGCGTCGAAATCCTCCAAAAGAGTTATCACAAAACCCCAATCAAAATTGGACACCTCAAAGCCAATCGATTTTCTATCGTCCTCGAAAAAGTCGATGCCAAAGATGCCAAAAGTTTTGATAGTGTTGCCAAAATGATGGAAAAAAATGGTATTCCAAACTACTTTGGTTATCAACGTTTTGGTGAAGACAACCACTCTTATCAGCAAGGCAAAGAGATTGCTCATAGTGGAAAAAAACTCAAAGGCGCCAAAGAGAAACTTCTTGTTTCTGCCTACCAAAGCCACCTTTTCAACAGCTGGCTTCACTCTCGCATTGAGATTTCCAAAACCATCGTCACACATTCGCCTCACATCGCAGTAAAAGAACTCGGCTATCCTTTGGCGTTGGTCAAAGCACTAAAAGAGCAACCACAATTTTTGAAACTTTTTATAGGAGATCTGCTTCAGGCCTATCCGAATGGCAAAATAACGCCACTTACAGATATGCAAACAGCATCGTTGTCATTTCAAGAAGGCAAACTCTCTCCTACGGGACTTCTCTGCGGAGCAAACATACAACGCTCTCTAAGTGATGCGTACCATCTTGAAATACCATTTGACGATACGGAGCTTAGTTCTCTCAAAGGAGACCGACGTTATGCATGGATATGGCCACAAGAGGTTTCGACTACTTATACATCCGCGACACACAAATTAATTGTCAATTTCACACTTCCCAAAGGTGCTTACGCAACTACATTTCTTGAAGAGATTGGGAAAATGACGCTTAAAAGATAATCAAATAAAGTCTCAATTTGCTTGAAATACCTTAAGCCAAAAATATAAAAAAGGCTCAATAATGCTACAAATTCTAAAAAAAGAAAATGTAAATATATATGAAAAACAACCGCAGCCATTCCTAAAATGGGCAGGTGGAAAAAGAGCATTATTACCAGAATTAATTTGTCGAATGCCAAAAAATTTCAATAACTATTTTGAACCATTTATCGGCGGTGGAGCTTTGTTTTTTGAGCTTAAAAAGTTAGGAGTTTTGGAGAAAAAAAAAATTTATTTATTTGATAAAAATAGTGAACTGATTAATACTTATAAAGTTGTACAACAAAATCCAAAAGAACTTTTGAAGCTTTTAAAAATCTATCAAGAAAAACATTCATTAGAATTTTATTATGAGACAAGAGCAAAAGATAGAGAAGAAGATTTTCAAAATAGTGATAATGTTGAACGATCTGCTCGATTCATTTACCTCAATAAAACCTGTTTCAATGGACTTTATAGAGTAAATAGCAAAGGGTATCACAATGTGCCAATGGGAAATTATAAAAATCCAACTATTTACAATCCTGATTTGATACTTGCTTGTAGTAAAGCTTTGCAAAATGTCGTAATAGAAAATACAGATTTTAGTAAAACTTTGGGCTATGCAAAAAAAGATGATTTTGTCTATTTTGATCCGCCATACTATCCACTTACACCAACCGCAAGTTTTACCGCTTATGATAAAGATCTGTTTTTGGATGATGAACAAAGACGACTTTTTGAAGTGTTTAAAGAGTTGGATAAGAGAGATGCTTTTGTGATGCACTCAAATTCTGATACAGATTTTATTAAAAAACTTTATGAGTGTTATGATATAGATTTTGTAGATTGTGCTAGGTTTATAAATAGCAAAAGTAGCGGGAGAGGGAAGATAAAAGAAGTTTTGATAAATAATTTAGGAGTAAAAAATGCAAAATGATCTAATTGTATATAACCCACTGATAGTCAATCAAAATCAATTGAAATTATATGTCTTCAAATTGAGCGCAGAAGAGATTCATAATCATTTTGCTGTATCAAGAAGATTAGAAAATAGAGATGATGGCTATCAGAGAATAGTTAAAGAGAAGAAAATAAAAGAAATTGTTGCATATCTAAGTGGAAAATCTTCAGATTCTTATCCTTCAATTTTGCCAAGTAATATTTTAATTGCATTGGATAATATTGAGTATGATGAGACAGCAAAAGAGTTGATTATCAAAGACAATGCAGATGGATACAAAGGTTTAATCATAGATGGACAACATAGAGCCAAGGGAGGCTATGAGTTTGATCCAAAATTTGAGTTACTCGTTGTTGCTATTGGAGATTTGGAGCCAAAACATCAAGCAAGACTTTTTATAACCATCAACAAAACCCAAACACCTTTACCATCATCTTTGTATATAGATTTAATTAGTACCACTTCTGATGATGACATACGAAATAATTTAGATGATGAAATTATTACAGCCGAACAAAAGGCAACAGAAATAATTAGAGATTTAAATTCAAATGATGAATCTTGCCTAAAAGATTTAATAGCAATGACGGGTGAAGGCAGAGGGATAAGCTTATCCTCAATGTTGCCTTTTGTTAAAGAGTACATCAATTATACCAATGGAAAATTTAAAGGGTATTCATTTAATCAACAAGTCCAAATTTTTATCAATTATTTTAATGCGATAAAAGTAGTATTTGAAAATGATTGGAAAAAAGGTGTGGTATTCAAAACTACAGTTTTAGGTGGATTGATAAAATCTTTAGGCGATGTTTTTGATGAAACTTTTATTGTTTATAAAGATTTTAAAGAAAATAGTATTATTTTTACTCTTGCAAAAATTCAAGAGACTACACTTGATAGCTTGGCAAATGGGATAGGTGGTGGCGTAAAAGCTCAATCAAATTTTAGCAATAAGTTTACAAAAACATTGAAAAATAGCCTCAAGTACGAAGATAAAATCGGGAAAATAGAGCTATAAGATGTTTGAATTTTATACAAATAAATTTATAGATTTTACGGTTTCAAATGATAAAACAGTTAATGAGGCTATTAAAACTGCCATCGGCAATAATGACTCATTTGTTGACTTAAGATTATATCTTTTGAATGATATTTTGGTTTTGATTGAAAAGGCTATCCTCAATAAATTATCATCTGATATTCAATTCCAAAAAAATTATTGGACTTGGGGATTTGTGACTGTTTATTATTCAAATTTTTATTTGGCACAAATTTTAAATAGATTAAGTGATAGATTCTTTGTTTATGTTGATGATAACTTTAATAAATCAATTCAATTTGATTCCACTTCTAATTTGTATGATTTGACATTACAAAAAGATGGAAATAGCAGCCATGAAAGAGAATTTAAAATACTTCAAAAAAATTATGAGAGAATTAAACCTTGGAAAGTTAATAATGTAGCAAGTTTTAATGAAATAGCTACTGCCGTTAAAATTAATCTTCCTGCAACTAATTTATTTAAATATACAATTGATAATGAAATAAAAGAATCAAAAATAAGAAATGAAATAAATTATCAATTGAAACATTATAGAGAAATAAATTTAGAGCATAGGTATTTAACCAAATATAAACAATGGCATGATGATATTATTCAAAATAATAAAAATTCTTCTCACTATCCAGACTATTTTCAACTATTAATCATCAATGAAAAAAGATTTTTATTTTTATCAATGCTATTGGATGAAATAAAATCTATCAATCCAGCTTTTAATATCAAGATGCAAAGATTATCTCAAAAAATTAATCAAAAGTATGATACTACTTTTCATAATGTAAATCCAAATACAAAAGCACTTATAGGAGAGATATTAAAATGAAATACGAAAATTTTATCATAAAACAAAATATTAGAGTGGAAAATGCTTTTGAGTATTTGCACAGAAATTTTATCCCAACAATAGCAGGTTTTGACTATTTAGTGGATTGGCAAACAGTGCTTTTGAATAAACAAAAATTTGAAATTTCACTTAATATTTTGAATTTTTTACTTGGCAAAAAAGAGACATTCAAAGAAGATTTTGAAAAACTTTTGAGAGAATATCCCGTAGTGGTCGAAGCGTTTCCGATTTTATTAGCAACGAGAGATAGTGAAATCCATTTGATTGACAACTTGAAAGATTTGAATCTCAAAAGGTTTATTTTTAAAAAACCAAACCTTGTAAATATTGACATTATTAATCATTATTATAGTTTTGTAGAAAAAACGGGGCTCAAGGCTTTGTTTTGCGATTATGATATTAAAAACTTGGTTGATTATGTGTTTGGTGTAGAAGTTGGATTAAATAGTAATGCTAGAAAAAACAGAACGGGCAATTCTATGGAAAAAATAGTAGAGATTTTTTTAAGTAACTTTTGTAGCAATAACTCAAATTTTAAATTCATAGAACAAGCAACACAAGGCAGAATACATGATGCCTTTGGCTATCAAATTGAAATTGACAAAAATAGTAGAAGATTTGATTTTGCTCTTTATGACACAGCCAACCATAAGCTTTTTGTATTTGAGGTAAATTTCTATAGCGGTGGTGGCTCAAAATTAAAAGCGACAGCTGGGGAATATAAAGAGTTAAACAACTGGATGAAAAATCAAGGAATAGATTTAATTTGGATTACAGATGGTGCAGGATGGAAAACAGCACTGAGACCACTCGAAGAAACTTTTAATCACAATGATTATGTTATCAATCTTGAAATGTTGAAAAATGGTATTTTAAAAGAAATATGTATATAAAATTGTATTTTTTGTAAACTATTTTATATACAAATAGAAAAAAATTGAATTGATAAGAAGAGGTTTAAAACCTAGTGATGTTTATAAGTCGCTAAATATTGAACGGGCTTTATTTTATCAGGCTATAAGAAGTACAAATCTAACCAATAAAACACTTCTAAAAATATTGGATTATTTGAACCTTGAAATATCTGTTTCGTTAAAACATAAGGATAATACAAATAAAAAGTCAATATGAAAAAGGCTACAGTAAAAACTTTTTCTTGTATGAAAATATTGAATTAATAGGTTTTGATACTACAGAAGAGGTACAAAAATTTGAAATATCAAAAGATAAAATAATTGATTTTTCAAGAGAACATATCACAGAAATTGGTGTTGAAAAATATTTTTTATT
>DYPM01000173.1 GCA_020719895.1 Sulfurovum sp.
CAAGAGAAATACCATAAAGCACCAAAAGTGCAATTTTATGATGGGTTGATTTGACATAATCTTTGAGCCAAATACCCCAAAATACACCTATCAATGAAGCAATAGCCACAATCAAACCATCTTCAAAATCAATCGTGCCTGTAAGAAGACGGCTTATCATCCCAGCAACAGACGAAAATACTACAAAAAAGAGACCAGCACTGACTCCTTTTTTGATTGGATAGTGCATCAAACCAACCAAGATTGGTGTCAATACAACCGAGCCACCAATACCAAGCGTAATCGAAAAACTTCCAATCACAACACCCAACACAAACAAAACTCCCCAATGAAAGTTACGCGTCTGTGCGTCATCTCCACGATGTTTAGAAAAAAGTAGCTGAAAAAGAGCAAACATCAACAAACCAAAAAAGAGAACTTCCAAAAGATCATTTGAGAGAAATTGTGTCATCCACGCTCCAAAAAATCCGCCGACAAATCCACCTGCACCAACATAAAGACCATCGCCAAATATCAGTGTCCCTTTTTTTTGATTCAGGTAAGAGCCATAAATCGACGAAAAAACCATCTGCATAATAGAAATACCGATTGCATCTTTGATATTAAGTCCCAACGCCAACAGTATAGGAACCAAAATCATTCCACCACCAACACCAAAAAATCCCGACATAGCACCAACAGCTACACCTACGATAGCCAACTCTACTACTAACTCTACTGTCATATTTTAGACTCCAAAAAATTTAAATCTTTGCAATTAAACACTCTGACTAATTCTCAAATTTTTGGCAAAGCCAAAAATTAGGTCTTCAGCAGACGGCTCTCGCGACTGGTCGCTCTTGCGAATCCTCTGATTTTTCAGAGGATTCAATTTGTCTCTACTCAAATCGCAATGCATCGATAGGATTCATACGGGCTGCTTTACGTGCGGGAATAATCCCAAACACAATCCCAATAAGTGTCGAAAAGAGTAGCGACACTACAACAATAGATGGATCAATCACCAACACAATGTCGAATCCTTGACTAATTGCCACACTCATCAGAACTCCAAAAGCAATTCCCACCACACCGCCAAATCCAGAAAGCACAATCGCCTCAATCAAAAACTGCACCAAAATATCATTCGCCATCGCTCCAACTGCCATCCTAATACCAATCTCTCTTGTGCGTTCGGTGACCGATACAAGCATAATATTCATAATTCCAATACCACCAACCACCAAAGAAATCGCTGCAACCGCACCCAACATTAAAGTCAAAGCAGTCGTCACTTGCGAAACAGTATCAAGCAGTGCTGTCATACTACGTACAGAAAAGTCATCTTCATCAATAGACTCAATGTGTCTATCTTGACGTAACACTCTTTCAATCTGCACCTTGGCTTCTGCAAGCGGTATATTTGGTTTGACTACTGCCATCATCAAAGGAATCGTATCCGTACCACTAATGCGACGCTGAAAAAGAGCAAACGGCACAAGCACAATATCATCTTGATCCATTCCAAATGTGTTTGCTCCTTTAGAATCAAGCGTCCCGATGATTTCGCAAGAGAAGTTTTTGAGACGGATTTTTTCGCCGACAATCAACGCATTAGGAGTAGTAAAAATGGATTTAATCACCGTTTGACCTACGATACATACATTTTTTCCTGTGCGTATCTCACGTGCCTCAAAGTCTCTTCCTTTAACTACTTTCCAATTTTGAATCTGCAAATAGTCATTCTCTACGCCGCTAATCATAGTACGATAGTTCTGCTCCTTATAGACAACTGTCATTGAGACATTCTGCACAGGAGAGATGGCTTTGAGTGTATATACCGAACCACGAAGAGTCTCAAGATCTTTTTTGGAAAATGGTTTTGCAACAGAGCCTGTATTTGCTCCACGATTTTGTCCTGGAATAATATAGAGAGTATTACTTCCAAGTTTTTCGACACTTTGAGTGATAGTTTGACTCGCACCTTTTCCGATATTGACCATAATAATGACCGAAGCGATACCAATCACAATTCCCACTGCTGTAAGAAGAGAACGCATCAGATTGCGACGAATTTCACGCACTGCTTGAATAAAAGCATTATGAAACATTACCAATCTCCTACTAATAAATTTTGTACAATC
>DYPM01000174.1 GCA_020719895.1 Sulfurovum sp.
TTACCCCCCCCCGATAAATTGGAACTGAAAAAATGATAACATTTGTGTTATTTTTTAGGCTGTGGATGGTTTTGATTAAGGGATGATGTAAGAGTTGTATTTTTGATTATATTGGAGTGTGTTGGAGTATGAGATGGTGGCGCTGGACGGAATCGAACCGCCGACACGCAGATTTTCAATCTACTGCTCTACCGACTGAGCTACAGAGCCACTTTTGCGGGAGGAAATCTTATCTTTTTAATCTTAAATTAAAATTAAAAAATCTGTTTTGCCTGGTACGCCCATCAGGGTTCGAACCTGAGACCTTCGGTACCGCAAACCGATGCTCTATCCAGCTGAGCTATGGACGCATAAAAACAGGAAAATGATTGTAGCAAATCAAAACCAAAAAAGCAATAGTTATTTGCATTTTCTACTATAACGCCACTTCGATAATGATGCATCCAAGATAGATAAATCCAAGATATCCATTAACCACAAAAAAGGCTTTATTAATCTTTTTGAAGTCCTGATGAATCAAATAATGCTCGTAGCTTAATAACACAAATGCGATAAAAACCGCGATAAAACCCCAACTGCCAAGTGATGCTTCAAGTGTAAAAAGTGACCAAAAGAGGAGTGAAACAAGATGAAATCCTTTGGCAAGCCACATTGTGTGCGACACTCCAAATTTTGATGGAATAGAATGAAGTCCATGGATTTTATCAAACGTAATATCTTGCAAAGAGTAGAGCAGATCAAATCCCGCAACCCAAAACGCTACACCAATCGCCAAATAAAGAGACCACAAATGTACCGTCGCCGAGACGGCTATGTCACCAGCAATTGGAGCCAAACCCAAACTTACACCCAACATAAGATGTGCCAAAGAGGAAAAACGTTTAAACAGCGTGTATGCACCAAGCACCAAAAGAATTGGCACTGAAAGCATCAACGCCAAAGTGTTTATAAAATAGGCTACTACGACAAACGCCACCGCATTGAACATAACAAATCTTATCATTTGCTTTTGGGAGACACGTCCATCGACTGATGGTCTGTTTTGCGTACGTGGATTGAGCTTGTCGATATCTTGATCAAGGTAGCGATTGACTCCCATCGCAAAATTTCTTGCACTTAGAGCTGCTAATGCACCTAAAAAAAGCAATCTCCAGCCAAACCATCCGCCGTGATACAACTGTGCCGATGCGACTATCATCGCAATAAAAATAAACGGCAATGAAAAAACAGAGTGTTGAAACATTACCAATTCGGAAAAATCATTGAGTTTTTGTCGCCATGATTTCTCTTTGGTTGTATTCTTTTGCATTAATACTCTCTTTTTATAGATGAGGGATTTTGAGTTTGCTATTGAGTGACCATGCGATCAGTGAAACAAATCCAAGAATAAGATAAATATTGGTAATCACTCCTTGACTAAAAAGCATATAGAGCGACAAAAGCAAAATCGCTCCCATTGGCGTAGGAACGCCTTCAAAATGCGTAGCGACTTGATCTATATTACTTTTGAGATTAAACTCTATCAAACGACGCAATCCTAAAATAATATAAAGAATAAACACCGCACCCGCAAGTGCCTCTTGAAAAAGAGAACTCATCTTGTTTTGCAACGCATAAAAAAGCAAAAAAGAGGGCATCATCACAAAAGAGACAAAATCAGCAAAACTGTCAAGTTGCACACCAAACTCACTTGTGAGATGATAGCGTCGTGCGAGCTTTCCATCGATAATATCACACACGCCAGCAAACCATGCCAAGACAATAGCGACCAAAAATTCATCTCGTATAATAAAATAAATCGCAACGACACCGAATGTAATATTTAAAAAAGTAACAATATTGGCAATATGAAATCGGGAGTTTTTGTCAAAAAGCTTCATGAAATCCTCAAAAAATTTTCGCATTCTATCGTTTTGGTACTTAACTGAGGTTAGGCTCTTAAACAAACGCATTCGTTCAAGTAGTAATTAATAGTACATTAATCACTTAGTTTGAAGTAAATTCAGGATCTCTTCTTCTTGAAGTCTTGTCACTATCGCTACTTTGCTGGGAGAATCGCCCAAAGCAAGAAGTTTTCGTGCCATTTCATATTGAGCGGTTTTAATTCCTTC
>DYPM01000175.1 GCA_020719895.1 Sulfurovum sp.
CACGAGAATGACGAAGTGAGAGAGCTTGAAAATAAAATTGATGAGATGGTTTATAAGCTTTATGGATTGAGCGAAGATGAGATAAAGATTATAACAGGAGAAAAATAGAGCCTTTAGTGTAGGAGTTTTTATGATATGGGTAGAAGATGCAAAATATATTGATAACTTTAGAGTGTTTGTCAAGTTTAACGATGGTAAAGAAGCTGTGATTGATATGGAAAATTACATCAAATCAAAACAAAAAAATACTATTTTTGCTCCATTACAAGATGTGGAAAATTTCAAAACGGTGACTCTAAACAGAGACATTGACACCATCGTATGGGCAAATGGTGCTGATATTGCACCAGAGAGACTTTACGAGATGGCGAGAAATTGTTGGTTTAAAATGTGTATTATTGAATAAAAAAAGGAGAGATGATGTTCTATTACTATGCCAATTCAGGACACAAAATCGGACTTGACAGAGTCAAAAGAGGAGTTGCACTCTTAAAAGCAATGCAAACAAAAGGAGTCGAAGTACGACTTTTGGTCAATGATTTTCGTGCTGGTTTGGTCGCAAAAACGTTGGGACTTCGAGATTATGTGACTATAGAAACCGTAATGGATATCGATGCGATTGCCAATGCGGGAGATAGCGTGATGATTGATTCGCCCGAAGATGACAAAGAGAGACTTATCAAATATTGTTCTGATTTTGGTCATGTATTTCGCTTTGAAATTTCGCCAAACGATACAGTACGCCATAGCGAGACGCTGATGCGAGCAAAGTGTGAAGAGGAAGCGTGTATCGAGTCTATTTTTGTAGATAAGGTGTATCAAAACGATACCGCCAAAGAGAATCGCACACTTTTTTTCTTGGGTGATGCTGATTATGACAAAGAGATTTTGGAAAACAGAGCTTTTTTTGAATCAAGCAAGATGGAGCTGTTGCTTGGAAATTACTTTTTTGTGAAATACGAAGAGGAACTCGCAAAACTTTTTGTAAGACTTCATGAGCCTGAGGAGTATATAGATCTTCTCAAAAGCAGTCGTCGCGTGGTCACCACTTCGGCACTTACTGCGATCGAAGCACATGCGTGTGGAGCTGATACGCTTTATATCGCAACATCAAGAGAGCAGATTGTGCCACTTGAGGTGATTGAGACTCTTGAGATTCCTGTGATTGAAGGATTTGATAGGGAAGCGTTTTTGGCTTGTGTTGCGTATCCAAATAGCACACAAGTTTTACCGCGTAGCGTAGAAGAGATTGCAATGCAAGTTATAGAGAGGCTCAAGGCATAATTTTGTGATATTTTGACGCTTTTTGTCTGATGCTATACGCTTTGAAACAAACAGATTCATCTCGGCGACAAAGACTCAACTCTCCAAAAACTTTAAAGCTACAAAGCATTCGCAGTATAATATGAGAAATATATAGAGGTTCCCATAAAATAAAAAGGGGGACTGGCTACTTTTACACTAATTTAGAATGGCTTTGGCATCACTTGACCCCATTTGCTTTTTGATTTCGCTTAGGGGTCTTGATTGTTATTTTCTTATAATTTTAAGTACTGCAAATGGATTTTGAAATCTATGTAATTCATTTAATCCTGAGCTTGGCAAACCATCATCTTTTGTTAAAACACCGTTGTGATAGGCAACACTATTTCTGCTTTCTCTTGTTGTGTTAAATCCTTCTCCTTTTTGTCCAGGAACGGTTGAATTTGACTCATCATTTTCTTCTGTTCCTGCATCATATACATTGAGATACAACACGACACTTTTGTCTTTTTCTAAGGTACTCAAATTGTATTCGTTCATACCAACAAATCCATCATTTGTATTGACCAACATTGATGCAATTGATATTTTTTGCATCTCTGTTTTGAATGTTAATGTCTCACTTTTTGAAGGAAGAATCAAGCCTGTTCCTGTGATTGATTTGTCATCTAAAAGCATTGTGTTATTTCCACCTTCTGCTAAATATTCTAAAGCAACACTGGCACTTTCTCCAACGCGATAAAGACTTTTAGAGGTCACCAATATCGGAGAGAGTGGTTGTCCCACGCTTAGGTTTGTCACAGAAACCTCATAATTAAACTGAGGAGTTGG
>DYPM01000051.1 GCA_020719895.1 Sulfurovum sp.
TCCTCTTTATTCTCTTTTTTGGGTGACTTGAGAACAAAATAGAACGCTATGATAATTATAATATAGATGATGTAATGGATAATGCTGTCACTTTGTGGCATCAGAAGACTCCTGTGTATTTGTTTTGAGTTGCTCTTTGAGTACGCGTTTGAGTACTTTTCCTGTAGCATTTTTGGGTAATGCGTCGATAGTGTAGATGTGTCGTGGGATTTTGAAATTGGCAAGATGTTTTTTGAGATACGCTTTGAGTGCTGTCTCTTCGATTTTTTCTACTCCCTCTTCAAGTTCGATATAGGCGACGGGAATCTCACCATTTTTTTCATCAAAAATCCCAATCACGGCCGAAACTTTTACGCCTGCATAAAGGTCGATTATCTCTTCAATCTCTCGTGGATAGATATTGATTCCTTTGGAGATAATGAGATCTTTTTTACGATCAACGATAAAAAGAAAATTCTCCTCATCCATATATCCCATATCCCCCGTGAGTAACCAACTATTGATAATCGTCTCTTGAGTAGCCTCGGGAAGATTGAGATAACCTTGCATGACATTATCGCCTTTGATGATAATATCACCAATCTCTTTGCGAGGTAACTCTACGAGATTTTCATCTACAATCTTTATCTCATAAGAGTTCAAAGCGATACCGACAGAGCCGATTTTCTGTTTTTCGCGTCGATTCATAGAGACTGCGGGACTCGCTTCACTAAGTCCATATCCCTCAAGCAACACTGCACGTCGAAATTTTGCTCGCATCGCTTCGATTGTTTTGGGTTGCAACGCGGCTGCACCAGAGACAAAGACACGCAACGCATTAAACCACATAAAATACCACGGAAGTTTGGCTTTAGAGATTGCATTGTAGACATCAGGAACACCAAAAAAGATGGTGACTTGTCGTATCAAAATCTGCTTGAAGATATTTGCAAAAGGTTGAATCGACTGGATAATCACAATACTTCCTCCCACATAAAGAGGCAACAGCACAGCAATAGAAAAAGTAAAAGAGTGAAACATCGGCAAAAACACAATGGCTCGATCTTTGTCTGTCACGTCAATGGTCGCTGCACCAGAAATGGCATTGGAGAAGATATTTTTGTGAGTGAGCATCGCACCTTTTGGTTTGCCTGTAGTTCCTGATGTATAGATGAGTACAGCGACACTCTCCAAATTAAGAGGATTTTCCGTCGCAGAATCTGTTGAGGCGAGGGCTTCGGCAAAAGTTTCACTTTGTGTGGTTTGCATCTCTCCTTCCCACAAAATAGTGTGACAGAGCTTTGATGCACTGCTCTCTTCGACTACCTTTTGATAGAGTTGAGAAGCGATCAAAACACTACTTTGCGAATCTTCTAAGATATATGAAAGTTCTTCTGATTTGAGAAAAGTGTTGATAGGTACTACAATCGCACCGATTTTGGAAGCAGCAAATATCGCATAAACAAACTCCGCAGAGTTTCGTAAAAAGAGTGCGATTTTGTCACCTTTTTTTACACCGCGATGTTCCAAAAAAGCAGCGACACGATTTGAAGCCTCAAACAATGCACGATAGGTGATTTTGGTTTGATTGACAAACACTGCGACTTTAGAAGGTCGCTTTTGTACATGATGTAGTAGCACTTCATAAAAACTGCCAAAAGGATATTGGGCATTCATATTCATTTTTTACTCTTTTTTATTTTAATAACGCTCAAATTTTGAGCAAGCTCAAAATTAGGTCTTCGTGCCGACCGCTCTCGCGACTCGTCGCTCTTTTTTAATAACGCTCAAATTTTGAGCAAGCTCAAAATTAGGTCGCAAGTAAAAGCTTTCGTCAATGGTCTCTCTTGTAAGATTTATCTTTAGTTTGAGTGTTTGATTTGTTAGATATAACCCCACTGATGAAATTTATCTTTTAGTGAGGTGTCGCTTTCAAATGCTTTGAAGTATAAATACTCAGGTGCTAAATCTATCTCATCGTTCCATCTTATAGTGTAATCAACTTGAAAGTTTTTAAATTTTTCAATATCTTGTAGTTGTTTGAATGGTTTTATCTTTCCATCTAAAATAAAATCTTTTAAATCTACTGTGCCGTGTTTTTGGTCATTAAATTCCACTTCTATTTTGTAATCATTTTGATAATTTGCACTGATAACACTTAGCATGATTACTTCTCCTTAAACCAATGGCTCAATTTTGTGCCATTCTCCTGTTTCTTTTATGTCGTTCCAGTTTCTCATTAGTTCGTCTTGATGATCTTCTGCCCACTCTACAACAAGACCTAAAACTTTGGATGGAAGTTTGCCCTCCATCACGCCAAAAGTATCGATATAAATTGAAGCTTTGTGTTCATTGTACTCAACATGAAAATGTGGTGGGTTGTGTTCATTGAAAAACATAAATATTTTGATACCTAAAAATCTACATATCTCGGGCATAATGACTCCTTTGTGTTAATGCTTGTTTGTGGTAGCAAATTTATTCCTCACTCCACTCTTGATGGGTGGAACTCTTGTGTTTTTAGAGTTCAAATTTTTGGTAAAGCCAAAAATCAAGACTCAATCAATGCGTAGAGTGCTTGAATCTCTTCAGCCCAAATTGACTCATCGATGGTTTCAAGAATCAATGGAATGTCATCCATTCGTGGATCATTCATAATCAATCGAAACGGCTCCCAGCCCAACTCTCCTTTTCCAAGTGAGTGATGACGATCCACATGAGAACCCAACGGCGGTTTGGAGTCATTGACGTGCATTCCCATTAGATACTCAAATCCAACGATTCGTCCAAATGATTCCATCGTTTCGTGATATGTTTGAGAGGTACGCAAATCATATCCAGAAGTAAAAGTATGACAAGTGTCCAAACAAACACCAATGCGTGTTTTGTCTTCTACTCTCTCAATCAAATGCGCTAAATGCTCAAATTGATAACCCAAATTGCTTCCTTGTCCCGCAGTGTTTTCAATCACCAATTTGACATTAGAGTGCGGTGTCGCTTCTATGATATGATTGATTGATGTTGCGATAAGATCCAAACACACCAACTCTGCTTCCATTATTTTATCGTTATAGTGCGGATCACGTTTGGAGAGTTTGAGCAGATGCGAGCCTGGATGAAAATTGAGTTTATCGAGTCCCAAAATACTACATCGCTCCACTTCATCAATAAACGCCTCTCTTGATTTCTCTAACGCTTCTGTTTGGGGATTGCCTAAATTGATCAAATAAGAGTCGTGTGGAAGAATGTGTTTTGGTTTGATTTGTGATGTTTCGAGATTTTTGTAAAACGCATCAATACTTTTGGTAGCGAGTGGTTTGGCTTCCCACTGTCGCTGGTTTTTAGTAAAAAGGGCAAACGCTTTTGCACCTATTGCCATGGCATTGAGCGGTGCATTTTCTACGCCACCACTGATGCTTACATGGGCTCCGACATATTTCATTTACATCCTTGTGTATTTGATCAAAATAGCGTTTATTGTATCACGGAACTTTACTTGATTGTTTAAAACGCTATATTCAATCGCATATTCTCCTGCCTTAAATAGTTTTTGCGTAAAGCCGTTACGGGTTTGTGTGTATCCTGCTTTATCAAAAATTGGTTTACCACTAAAAATCTGCTGTAAACTCTCTTTGGGGTAAGAGCTGTTGAGTACTTTTTGATTAAAGGCTTGAGAAGACATACACTCCAATCGACTCATACAGATATGATCTTTTTTGATACGCAAAGAAAAAGCAGCAACACCCGAACTGTAGATTTCCACTTTGGTCTCATCTTTGTTTTGATAGAGAAATCCCATATCGGCGTATTGGAAGTTTGGTGTTTTAAAAACAATCATGGCACTGCTTTGTTGTAGATAGCTTTTGGAGGCACACCCTGCAAAAACAAAAAAAATTGAGAAGAAAATCAGTTTTTTCACATTTTTATCCATATTTAATAAATTTTTAAGAATTAACCCACTATAATCTTCGTCCAACAAGTGACAATGGCTCCTTCGTCTAGCGGTCAGGATCCCAGGTTTTCATCCTGGTTACAGGAGTTCGATTCTCCTAGGAGTCACCATTTTAGCTTGTTTTTCTTTCGCCTCCTTGAACAAGACAGGTAAAAAATATGGTTGGCTCCTTCGTCTAGCGGTCAGGATCCCAGGTTTTCATCCTGGTTACAGGAGTTCGATTCTCCTAGGAGTCACCAACCACTCCCTTAAATCACTTTCTATATATATCTTCAGCAGACGGCTCTCGCGACTAATCACTCTTGATAAGTTCTAAAAAACGTTCTCCAAATTGTTCAAGCTTGCGTTTTCCTACGCCATTAATCGCGAGCATTTGTGATTCGTTTTGTGGTTTGTGTATTGCCATCTCTTTGAGTGTTTTGTCATTAAAAACAATATACGGAGGTACATTCATATCGCGAGCAATTTCACTACGCACTTCTCTTAATCTCTCAAAAAGATCAACATCATAGCCTCCTTCATTCTGCAACTCAAACTGTTTTACGCGTGTTTTGACGCTCAAACGATCTAAAGCGATATCGATTTTTCGTTCTCCTTTGAGTGTTTTGATTCCCTCTTGCGTGAGTTGTAATGTATGAAACTCTCCTGGAATTAGATTGCTAATTTCAAGTAATCTATCGATAATCACAAGCCACTGATGTTTTGATAACTCTTTTCCAATACCATACACCGAAAGCGTTTCGTGATTGTTTGCGATAATTTTTTGGTTTTTGGAGCCTCTTAGGATATCAATAAGATAGCTTTTTCCAAAAGTTTGCCCTGTGCGATAGACAGTAGAAAGCAATTTTTGGGCTTCAGTAGTAATCTCTTGTCTTTGTATCTCTCCTGTTTGACAATTATCGCACGCATCTTTACAAGGAGCGATTGTATCTCCAAAATAACGTGCGATAAACTGATGTCTACACGACTCTGCGGTAGCAAAATGATACATCGTATTGAGATTTTCAAAAAGATGGCGTTTGTAGGTTTCATTAGTAAGTGAATCGATACGAAGTTTGGCAAATACCACATCTTCTGCTGCATAAAAAAGCAACACTTCTGCTACTTCTCCATCTCGTCCTGCACGTCCTATCTCTTGATAGTAGTTCTCAATAGTTTTTGGCAAACTCATATGCACTACAAATCGGATATTGCTTTTATCAATTCCCATACCAAAAGCAATCGTAGCGACAATAATCTCGACTCTGTCATAAATAAACGCCTCAAACACTTCGCTTCGCTCTTGAGGCGTCATTCCTGCATGGTAATAACGGCTTGAAAACCCTCGCACATTGAGATAGTCGCTCAAAATCTCACACTTTTTACGTGATGACATATAAACGATTCCATTGCGTCCTTTACGTGACTCCAAAAATGCTACCAATGTCTCATATCCTTGTTTGATACGTTGTTGAATCGTGATATTGAGATTGGGACGAAAAACTTCACCTTGAAGCATCACGGGATTTTGCAAACCCAACTGTGCGACGATATCATGACGCACTTGATTTGTCGCTGTTGCTGTAAATGCAGCGATAGAGGTGTGAGGAAAACGACTTTTGAGCATCGAAAGAGTGCGATAATCCTCACGAAACTCATGTCCCCACTCACTAATGCAGTGTGCTTCATCTATAACAAAAAAGTTGAGATTGAGTTGTGTGAGTATTTGTTGCATTTTGGGCGTATTGAGTCGTTCAGGAGAGATATAAAGAAATCGAAGCGATCCGCCCAAAGCTTGAGCAATTACCGCGTCATTTTCCCACAACTCTTGATGGGAAGAGAGCATTGAGGCGCGCATCTGTTGGGCATTGAGTGATTGTACTTGATCTTGCATAAGAGCGATGAGAGGCGATATCACGACTGTTACGCCGTTCATTAGTAAGGTTGGCAACTGAAATGAGAGTGATTTTCCACCTCCAGTAGGCAAAATCATCAACAGATCTCGTCCTGCCAAAATAGCATCCACCGCCTCTTCTTGAAGTGGACGAAACGCATTATGTCCGAAGCTTTGTTGGAGGATTTCTTTTTTGTCTGATTTCATTTATCTCTCCACCTCAAGTGACTATCGAGGAATTCCCGAAAATCCGCCTCCTCCTTGCATCTGTTTCATCATATCTTGCATCTGTTTCATTCCTCCTTTTCCAGAGAGTTTTTTCGCCATTTTTGCTGCACCGTCAAACTGTTTGAGTACGCGATTTACTTGTACTTGCCCAAGTCCTGCACCTGTTGCAATACGCCGTTTGCGACTGTTGTTGAGAAGTTCTGGATTTTCTCTCTCTTTGGGTGTCATTGAATTTACCATCGCTTTGATCATCTTGATCTCTTGAGAATTTTCAAGATCAAGATCTCCAAGCTGTTTTGCCATACCGCTCATTCCAGGAATCATACTCATGAGTGATTTCATATTTCCAAGCTTCTTCATCTGCTCCATCTGCATCAAAAAGTCATTGAAGTTAAATTGCCCTTTTTTGATCTTTTGCGTCATACGTTTGGCTTCTTTTGGATCAATCGCCGCTGACGCTCTCTCTGCAAGCGATTGCACATCTCCAGCACCCATCAATCGACTCACGATTCGATCAGGAATAAACTGCTCAAGATCAGGCATCTTTTCACCAGCACCGATAAATCGTAACGGCACGCCTACTTGTTGACTCAATCCAAGAGCAATTCCACCTTTGGAGTCGCCATCATATTTGGTAAGCACTACGCCTGTGATACCAATCTTCTCTTTGAATGTCTGTGCGGTTTTGATAGCATCTTGTCCCGTCATAGAGTCCGCGACATAAAAAAGCTCATCGGGTTGTGCGACTTTTTTGACTTCTGCTAACTCATCCATTAGTGCCTTATCAATAGCCAATCGTCCAGCAGTATCGATAAGCACTACATCATAAAGCTCCTTTTGTGCACGCAAAAGTCCTTGCTTTACGATCTGTGCGGGAGTCGCACTCTCGTCAGACACCAACACGACATCGATTTGGGCAGTGATTTGTCTTAGCTGTTCGACGGCTGCTAAACGTTGCAAGTCAGCAGCGATGACCATCACTTTCTTTTTTTTCTGTTCTTTGAGAAAATAGGCAAGCTTTCCCGTTGTCGTTGTTTTTCCTGATCCTTGCAAACCAATCATAAGCACCACAGTCGGTGGCTTAGAGGCGAAAACAAACCCTTTTGGTGCATTATGAATCGTCAAAAGTGCATTCAACTCTCTTTGAAGAGACATCATAAACTGCTCTTTGCCAATTCCATTTTTTTTGGTGTCTGCTTCGACGACTCTAAGCAGTTCTTTGACTACTTTATGATGTACATCGGCTTTGAGGAGCGATTTTTTGAGTTCTGCGGTTGCATTTTTGAGTGCTTTGTCATCATCGTGAAAACGTATCTTTGCAATGGCGTTTTTAAAACTATCTGTTAATGTATCAAACATTGTTTTTACCTTATTTGTATTGTGCGAGATTTGATTTGTTCCAGCGACCTCAAATCAAAAAAAAGTGTAACGGAGATTTTAGCCAATTTTTTGTAAGTTTTTCTAATCAGAAGACTTTTTAAAAGAGTCTTATATAGAATCTCTAAAAATATTATTGAAAATTTTCTCAATATATCCACTGTCATCTTGAAATAATACATTTTTCGTATCCATCTCTACTTTACTAATATCGCTATGTAAATTTTGTATCTGCTTAAAAGGAGTATTTGAAATAATAAATGAATTTAAAATGATACTACTATCTGCTAATTTAGCCTCTTTTTCTTTTATCGATTTATAAAAGTTTATCTTTGGGTCATTGTTTGGATTTAAGTTTCTTATCCCTTTTGGGTCACAGAAATTGATGTATTGTTTCTCATCTTTTAAAATCCAGAGTATAAAATCGGGATAAAAACCGCCCTCTTCAAAAAAACCTATTCCTGATTTTGATTTATTTCTCAGTAAAAATATATCAAGGTTTTTCATTTTCTCATTATCATCCAGATATCTTTGCAAATCTTCCACAAAGGCTATTTCTCCCTCATTGAGCTCTATCGGGGTTATTTTTATTTGAGAATTATTTGTATTTTTGTAGAACAATGGGTTGTAAAGATGCCGTTGTGCAACCAATGTTTTAAAATATCCTATAGCAAACTCTTGAGGTAAATTTCCCGCATGAAGTGCATTTTTTACATGAAGCAATTTCTCGATTAAATCGCTGTTTTCATGTGTATTTTCAAGTGAAACTTTGTATTCATCTACGAAATTATTGCTATTTTCTTCTATCTCTTTATAAACCAAATACTCTTTTTCCCAATCATTTTTATGATATTTATAAAACTCTTCCATGTATTTTTTTAAAAGCATGACAAATACATCTTCTATTTTTGCAAAATCTGCAAAACTTTTGATACTAAAATACTCTTGCGGCACTTCGAGTTTGTACCAATTATGAGAATCCGCAAACTCTTTTAAGCACTCTTTAGAGATATTGAGATTGTAGTAAGCACGTTCATTTTTATATTGCACTAGCTCTAGAAACAGTGTATCAAAGTCTATAAATGCAAAATCTTTTGGTTCAAAATAATGATTGTTAGGCTTCGTTTGGTAGTCGTTTTTTGGCATAATTCCTATCATTTGTGCTTTTGCATAAAGATTGATGATAACTTTTTTTGTAATGCTCTCTTTTGTCTGAAGTAGCAAATCTCTTTTTTGATGTTTAAACTCTTTGCCTTTTGGTATTTCTAATCTTAAAACTTTGAGTTTTTTTCCTTTGTGTCTTTCATCTTTTATGGTCGGCAACATAAAATCAAGCATCTCACCGCTTGGAACGCCCTCATTTTCAAGGTATTTTCTAAACTCTTCCATGTAGTTTGCTTCAAGCCCGAATATGTTGAGTTTTTCTACATTGAGGTATTTTCTCTCAAGTGTTTTACCGTAAAATTCACTTCGTTTGAGACTCATCTCTTTGCCTTTTAGCCGAATGCCACGACCAAAAAGTTGAATCACTTGAGCGCCTTCACTTTTTCCCATATTGAGAAGTCCCATGGATGAGACTCTCCAACTGCTCCAACCTTCCGTAAATTTTTTAGAACCTATCAAAAAGTTGATCTGCGAACTCTCTTTGTTTATCTCCAAAAAGAGGCTTTCATTAAAATCTTTTGTATTTAAAATCAAGTTTTGTTTTTCGCACATTTTTTTGAAATCACTCGTGATGCCAATATTGATAACTCCAAAATAGTTCCCATCACCGACTCTAAGCCCTATCTCTCCATCACACCCTTTTAGCTCATCAAGATGTAAAACACCGTTGCAATTATGAAAAACAGTATGCAAAATATCTTCATAAATTTTGTTTTCATCGTAATGTAAAAAGCTGAGATAATCAAATTTATTTGTAAATATATCGATACCGCTTGGCGTACTGATGCCGCTTTGATTGTGCAATACATTTTTGATAGCGTTTTTTGTCACATCTTTTTCTTGGATGAACTTTTCAAAAAATTTTAAAATATTTGTGATGTCCGAACCCTCTTCTTTGCCGACACTCTGCGATACTTTTCCACCTACAAACACCATTAAAGGGTCATGAATATTGTACGCTTTCATAGTAGAGCCGTTGAGTTCAAATATCTTTTTTTGTTGATAAAATGCCAGAAGAGCGCCTACCAAATAGTTGTATTTAATCTCTTTTGCCAACTTGTCATTGAGATTGAGAATTGTGTAATCTTTACCGAAACCATCATTGTAAAAATATTTGTAGCTATAGTCAAAAAGGATAGATTTAGCGTATTCGTTTGTGAGCTCATCTTTTGAGCTTTTACCTGTTTGCTTATTTTTTGCGGTTTTTGCCGAACTTATGGCTTGAGAAAATGTCGCACTGTATTCAAATGCAAAACCTTCCGCACTCAGTTTGTCTCTGTTTGTTTTCCACTCATCGCCGCTGCTTCCACGGTGCGCTTCATCTATAAAAACTAGATTGTTATCGCCAAAACTATCTACGCTAACCGTTGTCTCTCCCTCATCGTCTTTGAGTTTGCTTATCTCCAAAATCTCAATATCTGAAAACTTAATGCTTGTTTGTCTTGATGAGCTTCTGTTTTTGTCAAACATTTCTGCTTCAAGTCCACTCTCATAAAGCTCTCTAAGGTGTTGTGCACTCAATCCCGCGTTTGGTGTTATGAGTAAAATCTTATTGATTTTGTGTTTGTTTTTTTGGTTGTAATGGCTAAACTGCATCATATTTATGTGCATCAATAGTGTTTTGCCACTCCCTGTAGCATTCCAAAAAGCCAATTTATTGAGTTCTTCATATTTAAAAGGCTCTATTTTTTCTTTTGGATTTTTGGCATTAAACTCTTTTAAAAAATCATTCAAATTTTTAAGTAGCGACTCTTTGCTCGAAAAGTACATATCAAGATAAATCTCCGTAAAGAGTAGCGTCAAATATTGAAAATACTTCCATTTCACTTCTCTTTTAAGAGCATTTGTGTGTCTTACTATGTTTGTGTCATATTCAAGAAGCTTTATCTTGTCTATTTTAAGATTTGTAAAAAATCTGATAGTAATGAGATGATAGAACAAAGAGATTCCCTCTTCGTCTATTTTTTCTAAATTTGTATCTTCTTTTATCGATGATTCATATTTTAAAAACTCATCAAAACTTTTCACTCCAAAAAGTGAGAATATATATTTATTTAGAACTAATTTATCGTTAAATCTCATCAGATTATCTCCCAATTTCCTTGTCTGGCACTTCCAACTCTTTTGAGTTTATTTTCATCTTTTAGTTTTGCTATTTGTTTTTCAACAGCTCTTTGTGTCAAATCTAGCTTCAGAGATAGTTCTTTTTGTGTCATCGTTGGATTTTGTTTTAAAAGTTGCAAGATTTTATCATCTGTGTTTACCGAATTTTTTACCGAATTTTTTACCGAATTTTTTACCGAATTTTTTATACTCTTTAAAATAACATCAAGCATAAATTCAACAAATGGTGTACTCTCCCCAAAGGTACTTGAATCTTCAATGGCTTTATAATACTCTTGTTGAAAATCCCTCACTATACTTTCAGTAGGTACTGCTATGAATGCTTTTTTCCAATTATATAAAATCACACTTTGCCAAAGTCTGCCTATCCTTCCATTTCCATCACTAAAAGGGTGTATAAACTCAAATTCATAGTGAAATACTGATGATTTTATTAGCGGATGTTCATCGCTGTTTTTTAGCCAGTCAAACAGATCATTCATAAGTTGTGGCACCAAATACGGTTGTGGTGCTACATGACTTACACCATCTTTGCCACCTATACCTACATTTACTGATCTAAAACTACCAGCGGTTTTCAGTATATCTTTCATAAGTAGCTTGTGAGCCCTTAACAACTCTTTAATGTCTTGATAATTATAGGTTTCAAACTCTTTGTAAGCTTCTATCGCTCCTTCTACCTCAAGTATCTCTTTGTAAGTTCCTAGCACTTTTTTGCCATCTAAAATAGCTGTAATCTTATCTTCACCCATAAAATTACCCTCTATCTCTAAAGTACCTGCAAGTGTTTTGATACGATTTATTTTTCTCAATCTTGGAGAGATAAGAGAGTTTTTACTTATCTCTATCTTGGTCATCTCTTCACTTATTTGTGATACAAAATGTATCATTTTACTTGTGATGGCATAGGGTGGCTTATACATCAAACATCCTAGCCTTAAACTCTTCTTCGATGAGTTTCACTTTGAAGTGTTCAGCATCATTTTTGAGATTTGCAAGATTATTATCTCCATTTACATAGATAGTATCGAACTTTCTATCGTAAACTGTAAAGTCCATTTTAGAGAAAAATGCGTTCAACTTATCATTTGATTTTCCATCTCTCCAAATAACAAGAATTTTTTCCTCTTTTAAATTTTCTCCTTGAATAACTAAAAAACCTCTGTTTTTTACTCTTGTTTTCACTTTGAGTCCGATAAGATAATTGAATGTTTCTACCAAATCCACATTTGTTTCGGTCGTCTCACCTGCACTTGAAGTGGCGATGCGGAGCTTATAATCAAACGGAGTTTTAAAAGTATCAATACTTAGTAATGATTCATTTGTCTCATAGTCAAGCATATAATTTAATAGATAATCTTCTTTGACTTTTGGATACAAATCTAAAGTATCGTTTTGTTCTTTTGTTCTTTTAAATGCTAAGTTATT
>DYPM01000052.1 GCA_020719895.1 Sulfurovum sp.
CTCTATGATTCGTTTTTTATCTTCATCATTGAGTGCGATTGGTTGTGGGCATCTCGAAAAACTCGTTTTTCGTAGCTTTAGGGGCGACAGGGACACTTGTATCCATATCACTCAAACGGACTTGTTCGTTTGAGTGTATAACATCAGTTGTTGGCTTCGATTCAGAATGATTACCTCTTTGTAACCTTTGCGTTTTGTCTTGGTAACTAATTAGAGTATAATCCTCCGAATTATCTCAAAGGTGTCATTATGGACTATTTTGTGTGGAGTGCGGATCCTGTATTGGTATCGTTGGGGTCTGTACAACTACGTTGGTATGGACTGTTGTTTGTGAGTTCGTTTTTTGCGGGACTTTTGATCGCCCAATGGATCTACAAACGCGAAGGCAAAGATCCTGTGTTGCTCGATGATCTTTTTATTTATGTGCTTGTGGGTGCGGTTGTGGGTGCGAGACTGATGCACTGTTTTGCGTATGAGCCTGAGCATTATTTGGCACATCCGCTTGAGGTGCTGATGGTGTGGCAAGGTGGACTTGCAAGTCACGGCGGAATGCTTGGAGTGATTATCTCAGTCTATATCTTTACTCGCATTCACAACGAATCGTATGTGTGGCTTCTCTCTCGAATGACGATTACGGGGATGATGCCTGCGATGTTTGTACGTATTGGAAACTTTTTTAATTCGGAGATTTTGGGCAATCCTACCGATGTTTCGTGGGCAATTGTCTTTGAGCGTGTTGATAGCATTC
This sequence comes from Sulfurovum sp., assembly GCA_020719895.1. Taxonomy (GTDB): domain Bacteria; phylum Campylobacterota; class Campylobacteria; order Campylobacterales; family Sulfurovaceae; genus Sulfurovum. The sequence goes on from DYPM01000052.1 coordinate 749, forward strand.
CACGTCACCCCGTGCAACTCTATGAGGCGATAAGCTATCTTTTGATTTTTGTTGTACTTGTGAGTATCTATCGTAAAATCAGTGCGACATTTGCTACAAAACTCCTCCCTGGACTTTTTTTGGTAATGGTGTTTGGTGCAAGATTTGTATTGGAGTTTTTCAAAACAAAACAAGAGGCTTACACGTGGGATATTCCCTTTAGTACAGGTCAAATGCTAAGTGTGCCGTTTGTCCTTTTGGGGATTGGCTGGATTGTTTATGCTTTTATGAGCAGACCAAAAGAGGCGTAAGATGCAAACGCAAAGACATATTCTCGGTATCGATGTAGGCTCTACGACAGTCAAATATGTTCTTTGTAGCAGTAGCTTTGAGATTGTCGCAAGTGCTTATACTTCCCACGATACCAAACAGCCCGAAACTCTGCTTAGACTTCTGTCCGAACTCCAAATCTCTCATCCAAAACTCTATAACTCCATCGACAAAGCTTACATTACAGGTTCAGGTGCGACACGTATCGCTCCAACGATTGGTGCGAGATTTGTGCAAGAGGTCAATGCAGTGGTGTTAGCAGTCGAATATCTTCATCCCGATGTCCGCTCTGTCGTTGAGCTTGGCGGACAAGATGCCAAAATCATTCACTTCAAAGCCGATGAGAGTGGTAAAAAATCGGTACTCACCTCAATGAATGACAAGTGTGCTTCAGGCACAGGAGCAACGATCGAAAAGTGTACGATGAAAGTGGGAATGGAGAGAGAGGATATCCAAACGCTTGTTTTTGAAACCGACAAACTCCACCATGTTGCTGCAAAATGTGGTGTGTTTGCCGAGACTGATATCGTCAATCTTGTCAAAACCTCTGTCCCTGCCAATGAGATTATGAATTCTCTTGCCGATGCGATTGTGATGCAAAACCTCACCGTCCTTACGCGTGGCAATACGCTCATGCCAAAAGTACTTTTACTGGGTGGTCCAAACACCTATTTGCCTTTTTTGCAACAGTGTTGGCGAATGCGAATCTGTGAACTTTGGGAGGAAAGAGGTGTCGCATATGACAAAAACGATATCCAAAACCTCATCAGTGTGCCTCAAAATGCCCAATACTACGCTGCACTTGGAGCGGTGATTTTTGGTGAAGGCGAAAAGAGGGAAGAGGGAAACTTCAAAGGGCTTTTTGCACTCAAAGCACTTATTGAAGGCTCTGATGTCACCGAGAGTCGCAATACCGATGCACCACTTATCAAAAATACAGAGGAGTTAGAATCGTTTCGCAACGCCTATACAATTGCACGATTTATCCCGCCAACTTTAACCCAAAAAACAGTCTGCTTTTTAGGGATTGATGGTGGCTCCACCTCTTCTAAGGCAGTGTTGGTGGACAGTGATGGCGTTATTCTCTCCAAAGTCTATCAACTCTCCAAAGGCAATCCAATCGTCGATACGATTGAGCTACTGACGCAAATCAAAGCCTTAGATCCGCACGACTATTTTGATATTCGAGGTTTGGGTGTCACAGGCTATGCAGCAGATGTGCTTAGTGGTGCATTAAACGCCGATGCAAATATCATTGAAACCATTGCACATATGAAAAGTGCCCAGCATATATTTGGCGAAAGTATCAATGTCATCTGCGATATTGGCGGACAAGATATCAAAGTGCTTTTTATGGAGAACGGTATGATGAAAAACTTCCGACTCTCCAATCAATGCAGTGCTGGCAACGGTACGCTACTTCAAAGTATGGCAAAGCAGTTTTCAGTGCCGATAGAGTCTTATGCTGATGTGGCATTTTCTGCCTCTAAAGCACCAAAATTTAATTACGGATGTGCGGTGTTTCTTGATACTGACCGTGTCAATTTCCAAAAAGAAGGCTACAGTAGAGAAGAACTTTTTGCAGGCATCGCCAAAGTATTGCCCAAAAATATTTGGCAATATGTAGTACAAGCTCCAAATCTCGCGATGTTTGGAAACCACTTTGTACTTCAAGGTGGCACACAATACAACCAAGCAGCACTCAAATCGCAAGTCGATTACATCAAAACACGCGTTCCTGAGGCTACAGTTGATGTCCATCCTCACCCTGGAGAAGCAGGTGCGATGGGTGCGGCACTTGAAGCACGTGATGTGGTGAAAGGTCGTGGATTTGCTACATTTGTAGGACTCAAAGAGGCGTTAGAGATGCACTACACCTCACGTACCGATGAGTCTACGAGATGTACTTTCTGTCCGATTCACTGTGCACGTACCTTTATCGACACCAAAACGCCATCGGGCAAAAGCGTACGATATATCGCAGGTTTCTCGTGTGAAGAGGGAACTGTAGAGTCTTATGAAGCTCTTAGAAAGCTCAAAGATTCACGCGAACAGATGCAAAAAGAGACACCAAACCTTGTCAAAAAAGAGTCTCACAAACTTTTTGCTCCTACACTCGATATCCTCTCTGTGCCTACTCAACGCACCAAAATCAAAGAACAGCAGGTCAAAGTGACACTGGGAGGTTGGGGACCTACTTTGCGAAAAACAGTCGAAAGAGCGTTTGAATCAAGCAAACAAGAAGACAAAGTCTATCGCTCCACGATGAAAATCGCCATTCCTAAAGTTCTCAATATCTACTCCGTCGCACCCTTTATGCGAACCTATCTTGAGGCACTCGGAATCGAACGTCACAATATCGTTTTTTCTGCTCACACCAACGAAGATATGTTTTTAGAAGGTGCAAAGTACGGCTCGGTGGACTCATGTTTTCCTGCCAAAGTGGCACAGTCGCATGTGTATGGATTTTTGTTTGAAAAAAAACACCAAAAGAAAAAATTTGATTTTATTTGGTTTCCTGCGATTACCCATCTTCCAGGATTTCTCGAAGAGACTATGGGACAAACTGCGTGTCCGATTATTGCTGGTACGCCCAAAGTAGTCTATTCGGCTTTTACCAAAGAGCAAGATCTTTTTGCAAAATTTGGCATAACCTACGTCGAAGAGCCACTCAACTTTGATCATCACGGATTGCTTGAAAAACATCTCTTTATGGCGTGGGGCAAACGGCTTCGCATCACCAAAGACGAAAATAAATGGGCGATGGAGCAAGGACTCAAAGCGTTGCAAAAAAACGATGAGCAGATAATGCGAGAAGGTCGAACAATCCTTGATGAAGCGGAGAAGAACGGCGAAGTGGTACTGTTGCTACTGGGTCGTCCTTACCACTCTGATCCAGGACTCAATCATGATATTTTAGATGAGTTCCAATCTTTGGGATTCAAAACCATCCCAATGCGTGCCATTCCCAAAGATGAGTTTTATCTCTCCAAATACTTTGCCGAAGATATCAAACGTGGCTATATCTCGTCGGTTTTTGATATTCGTGATGTGTGGGTGGAGAACTTCTCCACCAACTCTGCACAAAAAGTATGGGCTGCAAAGTTTGCTGCACGTCATCCCAATGTGGCAGTGATAGATTTGAGTAGTTTCAAGTGCGGACACGATGCACCAACCTACGCGATTATCGATAAAGTGTTGGGAGCAAGTCGTACTCCACACCTCACCTTGCACGACATTGATGCCAACAAACCAGGTGGTTCGCTCAAAATTAGAGTCAAAACATTTGCTTATACATTAGAGCAGTATCAAAAAACCTTGCTTTCAAAAGAAGTCAGCTTCAAATCCAAAACTCAAACCATACGAGAGGAGATCACACCATGAGTGCAACATGTAACAACATCAGACCACAAGAGAACAACGCCAATCTAAACTACATCAACCAAGAGATTTCCCACTGGAGAGATGTTCCTGCCAAAAAATACACCTATGTTCCCAAATCAGAGACTGTTTTTTTGGGTGGCGGACTTTCGCTTCTGCAAGATCAACTGCTTATGGCTGGTACACAAGCGTTGGGAATCCACTACATCTCTTTGCCAAATCCTGACTTTGACTCTTTTCGTACAGGCAAAGCGTTTGGAAACAAAGGACAGTGCAATCCGACCTATTTTACAGTAGGAAATCTCCTCAAATACCTCATCAAGCTCCGCGACGAAGAGGGCGTGAGTAGCGAAGAGATCGTGAGTAAATATGTTTTTGTGACCGCGAGCGGATGTGGTCCTTGTCGTTTTGGAATGTACAGCACCGAGTACAAAAAAGCCCTTCGCGATGCGGGATTTGACGGTTTACGACTCACCAGCTTTGAACACAACAAAGGAATTGATCAAGCAGGTGGAGAGACAGACACACTTATTGATTATACGCCGAAGTTTTTTATCACACTGATCAAAGCGGTCGTCATCGGTGATATCATCAATATCCTCGGCTATAAAATGCGTCCTTATGAAGTGCTAAAAGGGAGTGTAGATAGTGCGATGGCGGAGTGTCAGAGATTGGTCTCGCAAGCCTTCGTCGAGAAAAAATCGCTACTTAAAACCATGTGGCAATGTCGCAAAGTACTCGAAAAAGTCGAACTTGACAGACTTCAGCCCAAACCAAAAGTGATGGTGATGGGTGAGTTTTGGGCAGCGATGACCGAAGGCGATGGCAACTACAATCTTCATCGATTCCTTGAATCCGAAGGTGCAGAGTGTATCCCACAGCCCATCATCAGCCGTTTTATGCTGAGTATTTGGGAAGCCGAATATCTCCACGACACCAAAACAGAACTTCAAACAGAGAGTACCAAAAGGATTGATTTCAGTGGTGCCAAAACAAAAATCCTCATCACGTTAGCACGCACAGCGATTCGTGTTCATTTCAATCTCTATGCACGCATTATCGGACTCAAAGATTTTGAAGTGCCAGATATTCACAAACTCTCTACCTATTCACGCGAATACTACACGCTTGAGTGCGACGGCGGAGAAGGACATCTTGAAGTAGCACACCTACTTGAGAGTCTCCACCACAAACTCTCACATCTTGTGATTTCAGTCAAACCATTTGGATGTATGCCCTCCTCTTCAGTCTCTGATGGGATTCAATCGCTCATCACCAATCGCTACCCCGAAGCCAACTTCCTTGCGATAGAAACCTCAGGAGAAGGTGCAGCAAACTTCTACTCTCGCGTACAAATGGCACTTTTCAAAGCCAAACAAGCCACCAAAGAGGAGTTTGAATCATTCAAAATCCCCGCCAAAATCCCCACAAAAGTACATAGCTACCGATACCAACCCAAACTTAAAATTGCAGGCACTGCTGCAAAAAATCTCGCGAGTCTCTCTTAAATTCTCCACCTCTACACGTCTCTAAACTACGAAAACAAAATTTTTCGTAGCTCTATAAAGGTTTTATGGATTTTTCTGCAAAAGTCCATAAAATCAGACCATTACACAAACATCTTCATACAATCTTGACAAACCCTCCATATAATCCAAACGAAATTTAACAAAATGGAGCAGAAGATGAACAACGTAACAAAAATGATGATTTCAGGCATTGCCTGTATAGGGCTTATGGGTTGTGGCGATAGCTACGATGATAAAAACGACGATGCTTTAAAAGTACTCAATAGAAATGCAAAATTTCTAACAGACACAAATGGAATGAGTCTCTATATTTTTGACAAGGATTCTCTTAATATGAGCAATTGTGATGCAGAGTGTCAAAAAATATGGCCTTTGTTTTTGGGTGCAAATACGGGAAGTGTCGATATTAAGGTGTTGGAAGGTACGGATCATTTGGCTTACAGAAGCCATCCGTTGTACTTTTTTGCAAGTGACACTGTTGTGGGTGATATACTTGGAAATAATGTCAAAAATGTATGGCATCTTGTCTATGCGATAGAAGGCACTACGGATATGCAAACTGCATTTTCCCAAACCATAATGAAGCAGACATATCTAACTGACAACAATGGAAGAGCGTTGTATGTGTTTGATAAAGATGATATCAACGTAAGCAACTGCTATGATAGTTCTCCAACATCCAATTTGGGCTGCGAAAGTACATGGCCTGTATTTTATAGTGCCAATTTGGGGACATTACCAACAGGTACAACACAGAGTGATTTTGGCGTAATTAATAGAAATACGACCAAAGCAAAAGCAGGCGAACCGCTCCAACAAGTAACCTATAAAGGCAAACCACTCTATTATTTTACTCCCGACAATAAAGAGACTGGAAATATCAAGGGGGATTGGGTAGGTGGCGTATGGCATCTTATTGAGCTTGGTGCAACCAAAGTCGATAGTACACAATCTGTTTCTGTTTTGCATTAAATGCAAGATATGATGCTAATGGATATTTCAATACCCAAGGAAGATAATGAAAAAAATAATCCTATTGGGCTTGCTTGTAAAGATGCTATGGAGTAGTGATATTTTGATGATGCAAAATATCAAGTTGCCTATGCTTAAAATGATAGATAACAATTTGACATTCAATATGATAGAAGGATATCAAGACTATAAAATAGTTGCGACACACTATCGAACGGATAAAAATGAGTTGCGTTATGTTTTAGCCAATTCTATAGCATATAAGGCTTTTAAAGAGAAAGCAAAAGTGATGCCTGAGGGTTCAAAAATAGTCAAAATTGGTTGGTCTGTAAAAAAGATGGATTTTTTCCCCGATGCTACTGAAGCAGATCAAATACTAAGAGTTGAATATATGATTAAAGATTCTAAGAGTTTTGATGCTAATGGTGATCATTGGGGATATGCAAGGTTTGTCAAAAAAGAAGGCAAATACAAATCTTGGGACAAAGGCGTACAAGAGTGCATCGGCTGCCACAGTGCAGTAAAAGAGAGTGACTATTTGTTTACTACATTTCAAGATACCTATTAAGACTATGAAATATAAAATACTCATTGTGGAAGATGAGATAGAGATCATAAGACTCATCCAAAAGCGGTTAAACAGTGAAATTTTTGATGTAACAGTTGAGATGGATGGGAAAAAGGCTTTAGATACAATCGGCTCAAAATATTTCGATTTGGTGAGCTTAGATATCATGCTTCCTCATGTTGATGGACTCACTTTATGTGAAAATATACGACTACGCCATAAATATTCGCTTATATTGATCATATCGGCATTAGATACGGTAGCACAAAAAGAAAAAGCATATCTTTTGGGTGCAGATGATTATATCAACAAGCCATTTTCACCTAAATTGGTTGCGTTAAAAATAGAATCACTACTAAAAAGACGCACAGAAATAACCAACGCACCATTACCTTCATTTCAAAATATACAACATGATGAAAATTTGAAATTGTTTTTTATCGATGGACGATCACTGAGTTTGACGGTAAGTGAATATACAATTTTTAAAACCCTTTTTGATACACCTAAAAAAGTTTTTTCCAAAGAAGAGTTGTCTCAAATATTGTACAATGAAGATATTGGCAATATAGACAAAGAAGGCATAGGTACGCATATCTATCAGATTCGTAAAAAAATTGCTTTTTTGAGTGATGAAACTCTGATAAAAACCATAAGAAATACAGGATATACATTATATGAATGCTAAGAGTTATCTCATTGTTTATTACTCTGTAGCAGGTGTTATCATCTCTATTTTTACTGCTGTGATGACTTATCTTATCATTGATGTGCATATTGGTCAAAAGATGATGTTCAAAATATTTTTGACGATAGTTGCCACTTTGCCTATTATTGGAATTTTAAGTTATATCATTGGTGTCTGTCTTTCACGAAGATTAATGGCGATACGCTTATGTCTCAACAACATAAATGAAGACAAATTTCTAAAAGATAAACACAAAGAGAGTATCACGGATATCAATGCAATACATGAGTCCATTCATGAACTCTCTTGTCGCTTGGAAAACTCTATTTCTACGCTCAAACAATCCAATAAACAACTCAACAATATGATACTCTCGCTCTCTCATGATATTAAAACGCCACTCACTATTATAGATGGCTATTTAGAGGAGATAGAAGATGATATTGTTACAGCAGAACAAAAACCAAAAGTCATAGCGATACTCAAAAAAGAGACGGCGTATATCAATGAACTTAGTTCAGAGGTTATACACTATTTGCAATCACTTGAACAAATAGCAAAGCAAGAGTTGATACCTCTAAAAATATTTTTACATGAGGAAGTTTGTCCTCTCTTGCGCGCAAAAAAAGATGTCACTATCAAATGCAATATAGAAGAAGGGTTTCAAATCTTATTTGATCGTATGGCTTTGAAAAATATTTTGATAAATCTTTTGCATAATGCCACAAAGCATACAATCAAGGGAACTATTACAGTGAGTGCCAACCAAAACAGTATCATAGTAGAAGATACAGGATGCGGAATAGATAGTGAAAAAATAGACATGATATTTGAACCATTTTATTGTGCAGATGAAAGCAAAAACAGAGAAAAAAGTGGTTTTGGATTAGGACTCTCAATCGCCAATAATTTAGCCAAAAACAATAAATATAAGCTTTTTATAGACAAAGAATACAATAGTGGATGTCGGTTTGTATTACAAAAAGAGAATATTTAAAATATATCAAAATGATGAGAAGTTTTTAATGAAAGAGTATTATGTTTAATATTTTAATGGTAGAAGACGACCAACAAATAGCAGATCTTTTGATGAGATTTTTCGATGAGAGTGATTTTGATATTTCACATGTCATTACACCATCAAAAGCGTTAAGTATCATTGAGAAATACAATTTTGATGTGATTATATTGGATTTAACACTGCCCGAGATTGATGGGCTTGAGCTGTGTAAAAAAATTACAAAACTAACAACTGCTCCCATTGTCATTTCAAGTGCAAGATCTGACATAAACGATAAACTAAATGCATTAGAATATGGTGCTGAAGATTACCTCTCCAAGCCTTATGATCCACGAGAGCTTCAAGCAAGAATAAAAATTCTTTTAAAAAGAGAAGGAAAAATAAGCAATGATTTAAATGTGAGTTTTATAGTAGACAATCAGTCAGGAACGATAAAATTCAACAAAAAATCACTTGATTTGACTCCTGCAGAATATGAAATATTAAAACTTTTTATTGAAAATCCAGGCACAACATTAACCAGAGCAGATATTGCAAACTCAATGGACTCACATAGATTTGAAAGTGGGGTTGATAGTATCAATGTAATCATTGGAAGAATTAGAAAAAAAATTGAAACAATAAGCTTCAAGACATCATACATCAAAACCGTTAGAGGATTAGGATATAGATTTGACTATCAAAAATAACGTTTCAATACTAACTTCAATCAAAATCTTAGGTATTTTTTCTGCACTTTTGCTTATTGCAACTGCACTGATGTTGGCCTATATTATTCTTCTCAATGAAAAAAGAAGTGCGATAAAACAAAGTATCGTTTTATATGAAAATCTCCACAAATATAAAGCTTGTGATGAATCAATGAAAAAGTATCTAAAAATTAATTCTTTGACGCAAGTAAATTTAAAAGAGGCTCAAAACATAATGGAAATATCCAATCAGGTTTTAGCCGACAAAGATTTAGAAAAAACACTCAAAAATGCCAATATTGAGATTTTTGAATATAACGAACACTATTTTTATGCTTACAAAGCAGATGCTGATATGTTTTATTTTATCAACAAAACTCCAATGACACCAATTCCTAAATATTTAGGAATTGGCACATTTGTATTGTTGATAATGCTGTTTTTGCTCTTTAAATTTATTCGTGATTCAATGCAACCGTTGCAAATACTGCATAAAAACATAGAGAAATTTTCAAACGGTGAACCATTAGATCAAGATGAAATCAATGGAAATGACGAGGTCGCAATGGTTGCAAATGCTTTTTGTGCCGCTGCAGTTACGATTGATTCACTTCAAAAATCAAGAATTCTCTTCTTGAGAAATATCATGCATGAATTAAAAACCCCAATCACAAAAGGAAAATTCATTACGATTATGCTTGATGACAGCAATCAAGATAAAATTCAATTGATAGAAATATTTGACAAAATGTACACACAACTCAAAGATTTAAGTGATATAGAATCAATCACTTCTAAATCAAGTACGCTACATATTAAAAAATATGCTCTTATTGATATCATCGAGAATGTGCAAGATATGCTCTATCTTGATGATGATGCGATAGAACACAATATTACAAACCAAAATTTTGAATTTGACTTCAATCTCTTCTCTATTACGATAAAAAATCTTGTTGATAATGCAATAAAATATTCCATAGATAAACATGTAAAAATAGAACTAATCGGTAAAACGCTATTGATAAAAAATAAATCAGAATCAAAAAAACTTCCTATTGATAAAATACTAGAACCATTTGGTAGAGGCGATAAAAATAATGATACTAACGGTTTTGGTTTGGGACTTTATATTGTAAATGAAATTTTACTCAAACACAATTTTCAACTAAGCTATTCTTATGAAAACAAATATCATATCTTTAAAATCAACCTCTAATTTCTTTGTTTATAGACTGCGTTTATAAATTGTTTATGTAGATTTATATTTTATTTATCCCCTTGTTCGATAATACAAAGTACAAAAAAACAAGGAGATCTAAAATGATCAAAAAATTAACATCATCAACATTGGTTGCCATAGCACTCTTAAATACTGCGTCTTTTGCAAAAGAGATAAATGTAAAAATCTTAAATCTTACAAGTGGTATCTACTTTACACCTCTTTTGGTATCTGCACATAAAAGTGAAGCAAAATTATTTGCTGCTGGCACTCCTTCATCACTCAATCTACAAAAAATGGCTGAAGGCGGTAATATCTCCGGCTTGGAAGCAGATCTAAGCGATGCAAATGCCAATAGTGTCTCCAATCCAGCAAGCGGACTTCTCGCTCCAGGTAAAAGCACGACAGTCTCTATCACTACAGATGCTGGCAATGACTATCTCTCGATAGTAGCGATGATGTTGCCGACAAATGATGGTTTTGTTGCTCTAAATTCAGTCAAAATACCTGACGCTAAAGGCGTATATATGTTTGCTCTCAATGCCCACGATGCAGGAACAGAAGCAAATGATGAAATAGTCAATGGTGGTGGTGCTCCTGATGTGGCTGGAATTCCTGCTGATCCTTCACATTCTGGCAATGCTGTTGCATCTACTGCAACTGGAATCTCTTCCCAAAAAGAAGGATTTATCTCTATTCATAGAGGCAATATTGGTGATTTAAGCGAAACAGGTGGCGCAAGTGATTTGAATGCAAAATTACATAGATTTTTAAATCCTATTGCATCTGTTATCGTCGAAGTAAAGTAGGTTAAAATGAAAATCAGTTCAACCATTTTAGCACTAAGCACAATATTTATTTTTAGTGCTTGCAATGATAACAATAATGACAAAAATGCAACGATAGAGGAAACGCCAACGCCAACGCCAACGCCAACGCCAAC
>DYPM01000053.1:0-7758 GCA_020719895.1 Sulfurovum sp.
TGACAAATCCCGTCATTGCGAGGCTTTGTAAAAGCCGAAGCAATCCAAAATGTAATTTTTAGAGATGCCCCAAAGTATTACAAAATAGTTTTACAAAACGACCAAGAGGAGACTAAAAAGTCGCCTCAACAGCTATGATTATCGTGTTCGTGATGATGATCATGCGTGTGTGAGTGACTGTGATTGGCAAATTGTGCGATGTTTTGATCTGTCACTTGCTCCAACTCTCCTGCTTTAAGAGAAGTAATCGCATCTTTAAGAAGAATACGTTCTTTGCCTGCATAGTAGCTACGAATTCCTTTTTGTTCAAGCATTTTAAAAGGATTTTCTCCAATATGTTGCACCACTACTTGCGTGACTCCTTGTGCGATAAAGTAATCTGCAACAACTCTTCCACTTCCAGATTCGTTTTTCCAAAATGTAATAGTGTGATTTTCATCGACCAAAGCAAACCATTTTGCTTTACCAAAAAGAGGCGAGACGGCACTCTCTATTTTATTAGATTTGACTGAAATAGCAATCATTCTATTTTCCTTTAAGATTTTTTATTTGATATGACACACTCAAACGAACAAGTTCGTTTTTGTATATTACATAATATTATAAAAGTCTTAATTTAAAATTATAATAAAAAGCGTTAACTCTCTTTAGCATTTTGCACAGACATCAAAACCGCCACACTCACAACTATTGGTATGCCAAGTGACGCGAGATAGAGCCAAATATCAAGCATTCCATGACGATGCAAAAACAAAAAACCAATCACCAATATCAGATAAGCTCCAATACGATAAAACGAAAGTGTTGCTTTGGTATCTTTAATGATTTCAAAAAGAGAACGTCGATTGGTTTGTATATGTGATTTCTCATAATCAATTGCTTCTTTTATATCTGCGTTAGGATTTTCGACTATAGGTTCACTGTAGAGTTCATGTGGATCTTCTATCTTTTCTATAACATCACGATCATCATCATCTGTGATAATCTGATGCTCTACGCGTGTAATTACCATCCGTCTATAACCGCTCAAAGAACCAATCATCACTAATGCAGCAGACCAAAATCCAATTTGTGTTGTATATATTGCACTCTCTTTCAATACCAACAGCGTGACAAAAAAAACAAAAATATCAACTAAGAAAAGCCATCGTATGATTTTGAAAAGCATAATGCCTAATCCTCATCTTCATCATCAGTTTGCGGTTTTTGGTGTCTATATCGTGGATCATTTGCCAACTCATCAAGCGATTTTTTCTGTTTTTTGTATGCTTTGTAGATATTGAGTATCGCACCAGAAACACCCCAAAAGATTCCAAGCCAAAATGCCCATTCAAAGCCCGTCACATTACGCATAAGAAGTCCCAATCCCACTCCAAGAAGCACTGCAACTACCATAGAGATTCCAAGACTCAGTCCGTCTGCTGCATCAACTATTTTTTTAAATTTGGGTTCTTCTTTTGGTGTTTGCATAGGTGTTTCCTTTTGAAAAAATGGTGTAGATTATAACGGAAAAGGTTGAGAATAGCGTAGTATAATCTCTATATATTTTTTTTAGGAGAGAACAATGAATCTCAAAGAGCAGATCAAAAACGACATCAAAGAAGCGATGAGAACCAAAGAGACTTTCAAAAGAGATGTTCTACGCAATATCCAAACCTCCATCAAACAGATCGAAGTGGACGAGAGACGAGAACTAAGTGATACTGAAGTAGAGGCGATTATGAGCAAATATCTCAAACAACGCGAGGATGCTAAAACACAATTTATCCAAGGAGGACGCGAAGATCTCGTCGCCAAAGAGAATGAAGAGATCGTGATTATTCAAAGTTATCTACCAGAACCATTGGATGATGAAGGACTAAAAAATGAACTTCAAATCATTATTGAAGCAATAGGAGCAAAAGATATCAAAGATATGGGCAAAGTTATGGGAGTCGCAAAAGAGAAAATCGGTAGCCGTGCTGATGGTGCACGTATCAATGCGATAGTAAAATTGCTATTGGGCTAACTGATGTTATGCATTCAAACGAACAAGTCCATTTGAGCCGCAAGAACACAAGTGTCCCTGCGGCTCCCAAAAGCTACGAAAAACTAGTTTTTCGAGATTTATAGAGGCTTTAGCCTCATATCTGCATATTATTTAATCAAAGCCTTAAGCGTCTCTTCGATTTTTCCAGGAGTAGCTGAAATCTTCATAAACTGTCCCATAGACAAAAGCGGATAAGAGATCGCAAGATAATATTTAGCATGAAGAGCAAACGCATTTCCATCTTCCACCAATACCATATATGGAAGCACCAACGCCTTATCTTCGCCAATAGTATCAATAAACTGCTCCGTTGTTTGATCCATCTTAACACCTATAATCGTACTGCCATTAGGAAGATCTAACGAAAAAAGTTTATTAGTGACATTTGTTCCTGAAACGCCTTTTTTAAGTGTAATCATATCTTCATAGTAAGGCATACCAAACATAAAATGATAGCTTGAAAGGTCTGACTCTTTGAGTCCATCTGATGTAGAAGTCATCGCACCAAACACTTTAGCAAGAGACGCATTTACTCTATTGGCCACGCCATTATCATAATCATCTTGCAAAAATGCCTTAAGCCAATAGTGTGGATTGCCAACCAAAACTATTTTGTTTTTTTGATTGATCAATACACGTTGCACCGCAGCAAATCCTCTTGTTTTTTTGCTTGCTACTTTTTTGAGATCAGCACTCGTAAAAAGTAAGACATCAAGATTAGATTTTCCTGCTGGATGGTATTGTGCGAGTACTTCAAATCCATTTTTTTGAAGTTTTGCTTTGAGCGTTTTTGCATCAATATAAGTTGCATTTGTATATCCCGAAATCATTCCAGCCTGAAGTCCAATCGAACCCAAAATTAAAATCACAAAAATAAAAAACTTTTTCATAAAAATCCTTAAATGTTAAGTATAAATTTCTCAAATAAATGAGTATTAAGATTATGCGATAGTTAAGCTTAATCTATTTTTTTAATTACGCTTTGACTATTAGAGTTCTTGCAGAACTCAAAATAACGCCTAATGAACAAAGTCCATTAGGCTACGCTAACGCTAAGTTGTCTTCAGCAGACGGCTCACGCACTTTGTGCTTAGACTTCTTGTTTTGCAAGAAGTCTATTACACCCTGCTCTCTTTTGCAACATCAATACAGATCTGTTTTAGTTTGACAAAAAATTTAGTTAATGTTATCTATACTTGAAGTATAATTGTTCATTCATTTTTACCACAAAGGCACATTTTATGAAAAAAATTTTGATACTTTTGGCTCTCTTTTTGAGCTTTAACGCACTTTATGCAGAAACTACCTCAAGCTTTCTTAGCATCACAGGAATCGACAGCAAAACACTCAAAATATATGGCACCACCGAGGGCTTGATCGTCAAAGGCATGGAGAACAAAGTAGTGCTATTGGAGTTTTTTGGTCACCGATGTCCTCCCTGTCTTGCATCAATTCCAAATCTTATTAAACTTCAAAATGAACTAAAAGAGCAATTTACAATCATTGCTATCGAAGTACAAGGTCTTAATAACGAAGATCTTACAAAATTTGCACAGAACAAAGGAATCAACTATTTTGTAGCTTCTTACGAAAATGGTAAAGAGCTGGTAGAGTATATTGGAGCAAGAGCACAATGGAGTGGCGGTATTCCTTTTAGTATTCTGCTTGACACCAAAGGGAATGTTCAAATGATGCACGCAGGTATGATTCCTCAAGAAGCACTTGAAAAAATGGTCAAAGAGGTTTACACTACTTCTCAAGCACTATCAATACCAAAAAGTGATCAAAACGGTACAAACACAGAAAACAATATAAGCATCAAAAAGCCTGCGTAACACAAAATCTCTTTATTCAAATTTTGATCTACCTACAACAAGGGGGTTAATCCCCTCTTAATTTTTTTCTCAATATCATCACTCCAATACACTTCGCCAATTTAACACACAAAAAAAGGATCAACAAAGTGAAAAGACGTGATTTTTTAGCCACAACAGCATTAAGTGCTTCTGCATTTATGATAAACGGTTGCCATCGTCCTTATGAAAACGAAAAAGATGACAATCAAACAATATCAACCCGTCGCAGAAAAAAAACCATTCTCAAACTTGCCACTTCATGGCCTGCACACTTTCCAATTATGGGAACAGGAGTAGATCGTTTTGCTAAACTTTGCTACGAAATGAGCGGTGGCACATTGGAGATCAAAGTGTATCCAAAAGATATTTTAGTTCCTGCAATGGAGGTTTTCGATGCTACATCAGCAGCACAAATTGATGCCTTTCATTCTGGAGTCTACTATTGGAAAGGAAAAAATAGTGCTTTTTCTATTTTTGGGGGTATGCCCTTAGGTCTTACTTCCGAAGAGATGATTACTTGGCTTAAGTTTGGTGGCGGATATTCTCTATGGCAAGAACTTTATGAAAAGTTTAATCTCTATCCTTTGATTGGAGGAACAACAGGGCCTCAGATGGGAGGATGGTTCAAAAAAGAGATTCACTCCTTATCAGACCTCAAAGGTCTTAAAATGCGTATTCCTGGTTTAGGTGGAGAAGTGATGCAAAAACTTGGAGTCAATCCAATACTTTTACCGCCTGGAGAGATTTATACTTCCTTGGAAAGAGGCACAATTGATGCGACGGAGTGGGTTGGTCCTGCTTTGGATAGTATGATGGGATTTGCAAAAATAGCACGCTACTACTATACAGGCTGGCATGAGCCTGGCTCAATTCTTGAAGTAACATTCAATAAAATAAGGTGGGAGAAACTCTCCAAAGAACATAAAGCCATTATCACAGCCGCAACAGAAGATATGACAGGATATATGCTTCAAGAGTTTCGCTACAAAAATGCAAAAGCTCTACAACAGCTTCCACAACAAACTAAAATCAAAATGTTTCCAAACGATATAATAGAAGCTGCCAAAATAGCACTTAATGAAGTATTAGACAAAGAAGCAAATGCAAATAATGACTTCAAAAGAGTGCTTGAAAGTTATCAAGAATTTGCAAAACTAAATAAAAAATGGGATGATATTTCAACGAAGAATTTTTTGGAGATTAGAGATTAAATTCTCTTAAATTAATTCTAAACTAAAAAGCAAAATCTACAAAAAAGATTTTGCTATCTCTCTCATCACAATTTTATAAGCAAAGATCACAATTGCAATAAAAAGAATTAAAAAATAAATTTGTTCAATTTGCATATCAAGTTGCAATCCGAAAAGTGTAAAGAGAAGTTGAATTGTCACTAAAATAAATACACTTTTTTTGGTTTTTTGAGCAAACCGTCGTTGTAAAAGATGATGAAAATGAAGTTTATCTGCCTCAAACATCGATTTCCCTCCAAACTTTCGTCTACTCATTGCAACCAATGTATCCAAAATAGGAACTGTAGCAATAAAAAGTACACTAATTGCTGGAATATACTCTAATGCTTTAATTGAGAGTAAAGCAATTACAAATCCAAGCGTCAATGAACCACTATCGCCCATAAAAACAGATGCTGGATTCCAGTTGTAAAATAAAAATCCAAAAAGTGATGCAATAAAAACAGAAGAAAGAATCATAATAAAAACATCATTATGAATAAAACCAATATAAAATAAACTTGACAAAATCACTACACTAATTGAACCTGCAAGACCATCGAGTCCATCAATAAGATTGAGTGCATTTGTAAATCCCACAACAGCAAAAACAGTAATTGGAAATGCCAACCAACCCATTTCAAGCGGAACACCACAACAGATTCCCGTTTTGTCAATAGCAATTCCTTCCAAAAAAATCAAAACAGAGGAGAGAATAATCACGATAAATTTAGCATTAGGAGACATCTCTTGCGTATCATCTAAAACACCAATCATAAAAACCAATACGATAGCAATAAAAGAAAGAGGATAAGAGAATACAAGAGAGGAGTAAAAAATTGCTACACTCAATAATGTTGCAATAAAAAAGCCAACTCCCGCACCTCTTGGAGTAATTTTAATATGTTCACTACGCTCATTAGGCATATCGATCAAACTCCAATGAGAAGCTTTTATAATAATCAATTTTATAAAAATCAAAGAAAACAAAAAAGAAAATAATAATGAACCAATCATCTCCATCATGCAATCTCTCCCTTAATTATTAAGATATTTGAGTGTTACGAATGGTTGAGCAAATTGTGAAATAACATTAAATGGTGTCAAGAAATTTTCGCTATTAATTTTAATCTGTTTCCAACTGTCTGGTTGCACATAAACAATATCATTAGGTTCAAGCATCATAGTCGCAAACTCTTTTGGATCAAATTTAGTAAGATCAACACTTCTTAGATAGAGCTTTCGGTTTGCATCTTGACTAAGAATAATAATATTGTCACGTACTGCATCATCAGTAAAATCTCCCGCCAAAGCAATTGCTTCAAGAATATTAAGTTTCTCTCTATCAAGTATTACAGCTCCTGCTTTTCGAACTTCCCCAATCACATATACACGTTTGTTCATCACCTCTACATACGCATTAGGCACTTTCAAATAGACCTTATAAAGATCTGTAATATATTGGGATGCTTCTGTTTGTGTCATTCCTGAAACTTTTATTCGATTGATAAGTGGAAGCGAAATATGTCCATCACCACTTACCAAAAGTCCTTCTTCTTGCATCTTCTGTGACAATCCTGTATTGCTAACTATAAGAGTTTCGCTACTTGCTTCAGGGTTTTTATAAAGTGCTACAAGCAAACGATCATAAGGCAAAATCTTGTAATCAAGTGCAATTTTTTTATTCTCAATTTGAGAAGAAAAGTTTTGATCATTACTAAGAAGTGTGTACTTTTTGACAGATCCACATCCCGTAAAAATAAGAACCAATAAAACTAATTTAAAAATATTTAACATAAAAAATCCTTGTTTGCATTTAAATTTTAAGATTTCAACTTGAAACTACTGAGAGTTCACAATGTGTGATTTAAAATGTTGTTTTTTTCCAAAAGTAATGGATAAAGCTTGAGCTGTTGTACTTTTTTAAGGGCCTCGACATGTTTCATCTTGTGAGTATCCGAACCTAAAAAATCAATCAAACCATGCTCATGTAGTACCATGGCTTTTATTTGAGCATCTTTTCCATAATATCCGCCAAATGAATTGAGATTGACTTGAAAAAAAATGCCACGCTCTTTTAGTTCAAGGTACTCATTTAATGGATCTTTGATATATTGATATCTCTCAGGATGAGCCAAGAGTGGTTTATGTCCTCGAGAAGAGATTGCAAATATCATCTCATCAAACTGCAATGGTTTTTCAACATAAGAGGTTTCAAAAAGAAGATAGTTTCCATTAAGTGTCAGTGGATTCCCCTCTTCAAGATGTTTATAAAAACCATCATCTAAATAATACTCAGCGGCCGCTTCAATCTCCATCTCAATGCCATCTGCTTCTGAAGCTTCGCGTAAATGTTCCAAACCAGATAGAATCGTTGCTCTATTATTAGTATAAAAATCACTCATAATATGTGGTGTTGTCACGACTTTTCGATATCCCAACTCATATAAACCACGAAGAAGTTCTAAACTCTCCTCAACGGTTTTAGCTCCATCATCAATTCCAGCGATGAGATGAGAGTGAATATCTGTAGTAAGTATCATTTCAATCTTTGTAGAGTTTGAATCAAATAAACCAAAGAACATTATTTTTCCTCTTCGTAATATCCATATCCATATCCATATCCATATCCATATCCATATCC
>DYPM01000053.1:7858-11840 GCA_020719895.1 Sulfurovum sp.
GATATATCATTTACCAATACACCAAAACTACAAGTCTCTTTGGAATTTGCAAGTGAAACAATTGCATTGAGATACTCTTTTTGGGAGTAATTCATACGCACAACATAGAGTGCTATATCAGCAAAAGGAAGTACTGTTCTTGCATCTGACACCAATCCAACTGGAGGTGTGTCAAGAATAATTACATCATATTGTTCTTTTAGGAATTCAATGACTTCAACAATTTTTCCGCCTTGCAAAAGCTCACCTGGATTAGGAGGAACTGCTCCTGACGTAATCACATCTAAATGAGGATATTTTGTCGCTTGAATCACCTCTTCAACTATTGCATGTCCCGCTAATACACCACTTAATCCTTTTCCAAGATCAACATTAAAACGTTTATGTAGTGTAGGTTTTCGCATATCTAGGTTGACTATTATTGTTTTTTTACCTGCGATACTCATAATACCGCCTAAGTTCATACAAGTAGTGGTTTTACCCTCGCCTGCTACTGTGGATGTGACTGCAATAATTTGAGTTGAATTTTTGATTGGAACATACTGTAAATTGATTCTCAAATTTCTAAATGCTTCAGTAAATACAGATTTAGGAGAACTAAAAATCTTCATATCTCCTTCGGCTTCTTTTATATATGGCACAGATCCATACAGGGTAATACTGTTTTGCTCTAACTTTAAATCTTCGATACTTTTGATTCGGTTATCCATCATAGATCTTACAAATGCCAACACAATCCCTACAATTAACCCCAATATCACTCCAACAGCAAAAATCAATTGTCGTTTAGGCTTAATGGGTTTATCGGGCATAATCGCCACATCAATAATTCTATTTTGACTCACTGTAGAGGCTTTTACGATTGCACTTTCAGATCTTTTTTCCAAAAGATAAGAGTAGATTTTTTCATTGACTTCAAACTTACGTTGCAACTCTGCAAACATTCTTTCATCTGCAGGTAAAGTGTTGAGTCGCTCTTGTTTTTTATCTATAGATTGTTGAATCAATTTCTTCTTCTGTTGTATCGCTCGCAAAAGATTTCCTATCGACTCTGTCAATATTTTTTTAGTCTCTTCAATTTCAAAATTAAGTTTTTTTATCGTAGGATGCATCTCTGTATAATCTTCAGTAAGCAACTTTTTCTTTATTACCACATCTTTCATCTGAACAATTAGCGTTGCAAGTGCTTTACTATAATCACCCAATCCCGCTGTAGAGAGACTCTCAAGATGTTTTCCTTCTTTTATTTTTTTATTAAGCAATACAAGAATCTCTTCTTCCATTGAGACATCGGTGAGCTGTGTGTCAAGCATAGCAATTTGACGCATCAAATCTTCACCTTTTGAACTTAGACTTACTGTATTTGCACTCTTTTTAAAATCCTGTAGTTCGATTTCAGAATCTCGAAGATTAACTGTTATTTTTTCCATTTGTTCATCAATAAAAGAGAGTTTTTGAACCTCTTCGATAGTTTTATTTTCAACACTTTGAGAAATATATGCTTGTGCAACTGCATTTACAAACTCTTGTGATCGCTCCTTTACACTGTCTTGAAAAGAGATAGAGAGAATATTTGATTTTTGAAGTTGCAAAACATTGAGATTTCCTAGAACAGACGAAATAGTTCTTTCTTTATTATTGACAATAATAATATACTCTTTCTCTATTTTAAGATTATTTTTTTGAACAATATTAAGATGAAAATACTCATTTGATATCTCTTCTCCATAGCTATGAATAGCATCATAACTCCACTCTTTGCCGTGTTCATCTTTGCTTTTTTCTACTTTTAAACGATAGGTTGCTGTATCCACAGGAGAGATTTCAAATGCAATACCATAACCCTTAAGAAGGGCGACTTCAAACGGAAGAGAACGGTAGTACTCCTCTACTTGTTTGAATGCTTGTTTAGAAAAAATATGTTTTGTCATCTCGGCACTATCTATCACTTTTCCTACAACAAACCTTGATTTTACAATAAGTATCTCTGTATCAATATCACTACTTCCCGCATCCATCGCCATACCCAAAATATCATTATTACCAAAACCACTTTTTTCATTTCCTATCTCAACTGTAGCAGTCGCTTCGTAGATATTGTGTTGAAAATAAGCATAATAGGCAGCAAAAATAGAAAAAATAAGGGTTACTCCAACTATCATTAATTTATATCTAAAGAGTGTACGAAAAATATCTTTTAAATCAATCTCATCACTGCTCGTTTCTACGCTACGGTTTTCAACCATTGGTCTTCCTTTTTTGAATTTGTTTCAAACATTAAAAATAATGCTGTAATTTTTAAATTGTACCTTAAATTTGATTATACTCTTCAAGGCTTCTCTTTGAGAATCCGAAAGCCAAACAATCAACTCCGCTACAACTTTTCTCATCGCATCGTTTACTGCTTCTACATATCCTATGGCATCTATACTTTTTGTCTCTTGATGAAAGTCAATCAGTCTCTCTTTGATCTGTTTGCCTGTATGGTTGGAGACTATCGAAAAGTGAAACGTGATTTTAGAAACCGAACTATTGGTGTCTATTTGGTGTAAAAATGACACTACTCTACTCTCCAATCGATAATCCGCCTCACTTCCTGCTGTATATGGCATTACGCTTTTAAACACCTTTGAAGCATAAAGTGCCTTAAAAAGATACGCCTCCAAAAGACTCCCCAAAGAGTCACTCCATAATGATTGCTGATAGGCTCCAATTTGATATGGTGCGTTTGAAAAATAGAGATTTTGATTGAGTTTTATATCAAAACTAATCGGAAAAAGAAGTTGCAGCGATTGATCACCAAAAGGTGTGTTTGAGACAGAAGAGACGGAAGGATTTCCTAATGTATAGTAGGTTATTGGGGTTGGAGCGACAGAACATCCACTTAGAGATAAAAAAACAAAAATTATCAAACTATTTTTCATTCTCCAGGACCTTTTTTTGGTATCGTTCTTTGAAACAACAGATCTCCAGGGCTTTGTTGGACCTTAAAAAGTACCTCTTCTGTTTGGACTGTGACACGATGTATATCTATTATCATTGGTTCAAGAATTTTACGCATATTATAATCACCTTTTTGTATCGTTTTTTCAAGTAGCACTGTTACCTCTTTGACCTTTTGAGAGGCAGGCAAAAAAGCATCTTTCATTAATTCAAAATCTTCTGTTGCTACTTTGAAGTCGCTTTTAATATCAGAAACAGAATGATTTATATCAGAAATAGCATTATCAAATCGCTCTAATGAGTTGATCATTTTATATTCCATATTTATACCGATTTGGCTCATTTTTTCGGCATTCTCTAAAATACGCTCTAATTTTGTGATATTTTTTGTTTCCAATAGATGATTAGCTTGATCTAAAAGTATCATCATCTTTTCAGAAAGCGAAGTGACGTTGGTGCTTAATGTATTGACCAAAGATGATTCTGTACGAATCTCAGGAATATAGTTGTATTTTGGCTCAAGAGTAACCGCTTCATTGCTTCCTCCTTCAATCTCTACGGATAAAAGACCTGTCACTCCAAGCATACGCGTTTTAGCAACCATATCTTCTTTGATTGGAATTCCTTTTGCGATCTCAAGATAGACTTCAATCTCTTCGATATTTTCAGAATTGATTTTGATCTCGCTAACTCTGCCAATGGTTACACCACGAAACATCACTCTTGAATCTTTCGAGAGACCCGCGACCGATTCGTTCATTTTGAGTTTATATACATCATAAGACTCTACTAAATTATATTTTGCCAACCAAAATGCAAATCCAACCAAACCTATACTCAGAACAAGAACAAAAATACCAACTGCCGTATAGTTGATTCGGCTGTACATTTTTTTCCTTTTTTATTTGATGTTACACACTTCAACGAACAAGTTTGTTGAAGTTGCAGGGACAAAATTGTCCCTGCAAAACCCACTAAAGCTATGAAAAACTTTGTTTTTCGAGAGTGATAGAGTAATCTACTCTAAGAAGCAACTATA
>DYPM01000054.1 GCA_020719895.1 Sulfurovum sp.
TTTGCAGCTATCGAATCCAATCGTCCATCTTTTTTGTGACGAAAATCCCCTTTTGTCATCTCTTTGGCTTCAAAACTGCTTCCTTGTTCATCTACATACTCTACTACTATTGAAAGGTTCAAGAGTCCGACAAAATGTTTAATTCTTCGCTCCATTTCTGCTTCACTTTCGCCACCTTTTGGGAGTCCTACAATGAGTTTTTCAATCTCCCATTCGCTTAAAAATAGATTGATATCTCGTGCGGCTTGATTGCGGTTTTGTCGTAAAATTGCAACTTGAGGCATTGCGATTTTGCCATCAAGAGCAATCGCCACACCAATGCGTTTGAGTCCTATATCTATCGCTACGATTTTCATCAAAATAGTTTTCTTTCATATAGAATAGTACAAATAACATCTCTAAAAACAGGAAGGTTGTATCGTATCACATCCTCTATAATTTGATCATCTGTGCTATCATAGTCGTGAGCAATATAGTTTCTCACCGCAGAGATTCCTCTTAAATCATTTTTAGAAAACCGTTCCAATATTTCAAACTCATTCTCCTCTTTGAGTTTAGAGAACTCTTCTGCAATACGAATAATATTCATTCTTAAAGCTGGTTTGATGATTTTATCTTGGATTGCTTGTGTGAGCTGAAACGTTTTGGACTCTAAAATAAAATCTATATTATCCAAGAGTTCAATGATTTTTTCTAATCGTCTTACACTTTTAGACATAGATAAGATCTTTTAAAATTTTATGATTGTTATCAGAAATAAAATCAACTTTATATTTCAAAACTTCTTGAAGCTCTTCTTTAATACTCTCTATTTTCAAGACTTTAGAAAAACCATCTTTATAGTTTTGAGAAAACTTTTTATGATTGATATGATAGGCGATATCTATATCGCTAAAATCAGATTTTGTCCCTTTGGCAACAGAGCCAAAAATACCTAAAATGATTAGACCATCTTTTTCGTATTTTGGTTTAATACTTTTTAAAATAGTAAGAATCTCTTCTTTGCTTTTCATTGATTTATCCTTTGTAAAAACCCTAATGCAATGTTCGTTTGACTTGTTGTATCCAAAGTGGTGCAAGGGTTTGTTCTGCTTTGAGTGTTGTCGCACCGCCGTGTCCAGGATAAAGGGTGAAGTTTTCGGTAATACTCATCATCTTTTGGAGGCTTTTTACCATATCTTCACCATTTGAAGCGGGAAAATCCCACCTTCCGATGGAGCCTTCAAACAAAAAATCACCGCTAAACCACACATCTTCAATTTCGATAATCGAACATCCTGGAGTGTGACCTGCGAAGTGGCGAAATTTCACTTTGATGCCCTCTATCTCTACTATCTCATCACCAAAAATCAAATGATCAGGCGTACTTTTTGGCGTGCCAAAAGAGAGTGGATCTTGAGTCAGCATAAACGCATCGTCGCGTGGACAGTAGAGAGGAATATCAAACATCTCTTTGACTGCTTGATTGCTCCAAACGTGATCAAAATGACCGTGCGTATTGAGGATCGCAATAGGATTGGTGACGTTAGCTTGAATCCACGGCAACGCATTGACACCAGGATCTATAATAAGCTGTTTGTTGTCAATGGAGACGATATAGCAGTTGGTTTGATAAGAACCCATAGGTTGCATTTTTATTTGCATGTTATAATCCCTTTTATGCAGTTTTATACCCTTTTAGAGCAGGCGATTAAGAGTCCTGATATTGATTTTAAATCAGAAATTACTGACAGATGTTTGATATATTGTAACCAAAATGACGTAAGAGCAGAAGAGAGTTTTACTCCCAAAATCTTTGAAGCACCATCTTATGCCAACAGATGCACTATCGTTTCTTACAAGGAACTTCCAGCACGCAAAGAGTTTGATACGCTTGAGGGGTTGGCGACACTCGTTCATGCGATTACTCACATCGAATATTCGGCGATTGATTTGGCACTTGACGCAGTATATCGTTTTGCAAATATGCCGATTGCTTATAAAATCGATTGGCTTGAAGTAGCATCTGATGAGATTCGTCACGCCAAAATGCTTTTGGAACTTTTGGAGTCGCTTGGGTATCGCTATGGCGATTTTCCTGTGCATTGTGGATTGTTTGATGCAGCACAACACACTACGCATAGCGTTCTTGAGCGAATGGCGATTGTGCCACGTTACTATGAAGCAAGCGGTTTGGATGTCAATCCTCAAATCATCAAAAAACTTGAAAATAAACGCAAAAATCCAGCGATACAAATGCTCATTGATGCACTTGAGGTGATCTATCTTGAAGAGATTGTTCATGTAGCAAAAGGAGATCGGTGGTTTAAGTATCTGTGCAAACAAAATGGCGTCGATGAGAGTATCTATTTTGAGATTTTAGAGCGGTATCGACTCTTTGATAAACACCGTCCGCATATCAATGTCGAAGCACGTAAAGAGGCGGGATTTACGTGTGAGGAGATTTTGAAGTTAGGAGCTAAATCATGTCCGTAAAATCGTTTTTTGAGTCGATGTTTTTTAGTCCAAAATGGTTTCATTTGCCTGTGATTGTTTTGCTTTTGCCTTTGTCGTTGGTCTATGGAGTAGTGATGTCGATTCGTCGAATTGTCGCCAAAAAAGAGTCGTTTGATATTCCTATCGTGAGCATTGGCAATCTGATTGTGGGAGGAAGTGGCAAAACGCCGTTTGTGATCGCCTTAGCAAAAACACTCAAAGGTGTGACAATCATCTCGCGTGGTTACGGACGGCAAAGCAACGGACTTGTTGAGGTGAGTCGTGATGGAAATATTTTGTGCGATGTGACACAAAGTGGCGACGAACCGATGTTGATGGCAAAATCGCTTGCTTGTGCGTCAGTGATTGTGAGCGAAAATAGGCATCAGGCGATAGTATTGGCAAAAAAACAAGGAGCAAAGGTGATTTTGCTTGATGATGGATTTAACCGTGTGGATATAAAAAAGTTTGAGATTTTACTTGAACCTCTCAAGATTCGCAACACTCTGCCATTTCCCGCAGGAGCGTTTAGAGAGTTTTTTTGGAACCGCCGTTATGCTGATATTGTCGCCAAAGAAGGAAGAGATTTTAAACGCGAAGTAGATATACAAAATCCAAAAGAGCGGATGATTTTAGTCACAGCGATCTCTAATCCAAGCAGATTAGAGCCGTATCTGCCAAAAGGAGTAATCGCCAAATACTATTTACCAGATCATGCGTATTTTGATGTAGAGCAACTTCACTCTTTTTTGAAGATTCATTCAGCCGATGCGATTCTTTGTACTTCCAAAGACAAAGTCAAAATGGAAGGATTTGGATTGCCAATAGTAGAGATGACATTGCACCTCTCTATAGATGAAAAAATCATCAAAAAAGTGAATGGTTTTATTCAAACCTACAAAAAACAAAAATAATCCCTACCACACCTTCAATTCATTGTAAAGACTATTTCTCTCAACAGGTATAAACCCTGTATTTTTGATCATCGAGACGAATGTTTCAAGCTCCATACCTTTAGCACTGTTCGCTCCTGCGGCACTCTGTATCGACTCTTTTTCTATCGTACCATCAAGATCATCACATCCATACTCTTGGGCAATCAACGCGAGATTGATCGAAGCGGTGACCCAGTAGGCTTTGATGTGAGCGATATTGTCAAGTAAAATACGACTAATGGCGTAGGTTTTGAGTATCTCTTGTCCTGTGGGAAAGTTGCAATTTTTGAGGTAGTTGTTCTCTTTTTGGTACACCAATGGGATAAAAGCGTTAAATCCTCCCGTTTTGTCTTGCAAATCGCGAAGTCTGAGCATATGATCTATACGGTGTGTACGTGTCTCTATGTGTCCAAAAAGCATCGTAGCATTACTCTGACGACCTCTTTCGTGCCACTTTTGGTGGATATCGAGCCACTGATTTGAAGTCACCTTGCCCTTACAAAGATACTCACGTACCTTCTCATCAAAGATCTCCGCACCGCCTCCAGGCATCGAGTCTACACCGTGTGCTATCATCCCATCAAGCACTTCATCGTAGCTAAGCCCATAATATCTGCTCAAAAAATCGATCTCAGCAGCCGTCATAGCTTTGATGTGCAGCTCTGGATACGCCTCTTTAATTTTTTTGAACGACTCCATATACCACTCTACGCCCACGTTGGGATTGTGTGCTGAGACGATATGGATCTCTTTGGCACCTTTTTCAACTGCTTTACCTGCAATTTCAAGCATCTCTTCATGGCTCATTGTGTATTGATTGGGATTTTTACGTGTCGCAGAGTAGGCACAGAACTTACAAACATCAGCACAAACATTGGTAGGATTGAGATGTCGGTTGATATTGAAATAACTCTTTTTGCCATAACGTGCTTGACGAATCGTATCGGCAAGCTCACCTAAAGTATACAAATCCAACTCATAAAGTGCCTCGCCATCTTGTTGCGTGAGACGTTCTTTGTTTTGTATCTTTGTTATGAGATTTTTGGTTTTATTTTGATTCATGAGTATCCTATAAACACAATCTACTTTTTGATTGCATTGTGTTTTGTTTTGGCGGTGATTATAGCACCGACACACTAAACATCATTAACACTCTTTTAAAAATATCTTAATGTTCCAAAATGTGATTTAATCAGAGATCCCAATTGATATTACACACGCAAACGAATATGTCCATTTAAATGGCAAAGTTTTTTGAGATTTGTAGAGGTTTTTTTATGTACTTTTGCAAAAGTGTATAAAATCAGTTCTTGAAGATTTAAAGTAACACACTTTTGATATTTGCAATATATGTCGATAAAGAGAAATTTTGTTGGGCTTCAATTCGATTGTGTTGTTGAATCTGTTCTAATCGTGATCTGTCTTTTAAGAGTATCTCTATCGCATCAGAAAGTTCAGAGATAGATTTAGTCTCTACAAGTAAACCATTTTGTTCTGATACGATTGTCGGAAGATATTTGTAGCGTGTCGTAATGATAGCATTGCCACATCGCATTGCTTCCAAAATAGAAATAGGAAATGCCTCTGATTTGTAGTAGCTTGGGAGTACAAATATATCAGATTGTTGAAGTAATTTCATCTTAGATTCTCCTAAAACTACACCATGATAAACAATATGCGGACAAGTGCCAATAGAGTCAAGAAAAAGTTTTTGAGTCTCTTGTTTGTTCATCAATTCATCTCCCAAAAAACCTCCAGCAATATCCAAACGAATACTGTACTCTTTGTCCATACGACAAAAAGCTTCAATCAATTCAAAAATTCCTTTTGATTTCATGATGTTAGAAAGATAGAGAACTGAAATGGTTTTTTCGTTTTTTTGTGGCTCTTTAGTATCGAGATTTTCATCATAAAAATTTGGAATTACTTTGATATTCATATTTGGAAAATCTCTAAATTGATCTCGCATTGGATCTAATAAAACAATTGATGTATTTACTTTTTGGTAGGCATTAAAAAGTATTTTTTTGTAAATTTTTGGTGCTGTATGCAAAAAATCATAAAAATCAGAGCCATGCAAGTGATTGATTACAGGTATTTTTCTAAGACTTGCCATATAAATCAATACAATATCTTTGAGTGATCCACCCAAACTTCTTGTGCAAGTAAAATAGACTTTATCGTAATCATTTCTGAGCAGTTTATAGATAATGTTTGCCATAATAAAAAATGTATGAAATATCTTTTGATATTTTCCTTTTGATTCAAGGTTTGTATTGATCACATCATATGTTCCAACATCCAAAGCTTCACACACTCTTGTAAATGCAAGCGATTGTCCTGTAATAGGAGGCAATGTAGGACCTACTAATAAAAATTTCATTTTCGTATCACCTTTATGATATTTTTTACAATTTTATAACCGCCATATTTTCGTAGCAGATATCCAATGCGTGTAAAAATAGTTAAGTCATGATAACGTTTGAAACACGCTTCGATTGTTTTGTCTCGTTTGAGAAGTTTAAATTCTATTTGATTGCTGTTCGCTGTCACTTTCCATTTATCATTTGAACTATTATTATGCATTCCTTTGTCGTCTTCAAATCCATCATTGATGATTTTTGAGAGTCGAGGATAGACTGTGTATTGAGAATATTTAAATTGGTTATAACACCACCGAATTGCCCAAGAATCAATCTTGCCAAGCATCTGAAGCTCAAGCATTTTGTAGAGATCATTTCCGCCTTGATTGAAGCTGTTTTGAAGTACTTTGGAGTTTTTTAAAGTATCAAAATCGCGTATTTCCCAATCTATTTTTTCCCATCTATCTCTCCATGATGCCCAACCCCACGAAGAGGAGCGTGGACTTAAATAAAGATCTTTACGATAGTTTTTAAGAGATGGCAACTTTGGTCCATATCCAGATATTGACCAAATCTGTCGATTGTTTTGATAGTAGTCAAGCGCTCCATTCATAAACGCCAAGAAATCTTCAGAAACTCGCAAATCATCTTCTAAAACAATCACTTTTCCATACACCTTAATAGTCTCACTTACTCCTGATATTACCGATGATGCCAATCCTTTGTTATGAACACTTTCGATAATTTTAACGCTTCCAAACCCATCAATAGTATGCAAATATTCTCTTACTTTTTGAATCTCTTTGAGGTCTTCGTCATTTTTATTGCCATCAGAATAGACAATCAAATCAGTCTCTTTTGCAAGAGGATTATGAAGCAAACTTTCAATCAAAAACTTTACGCTATCTCTTCGATAGGTGAATATCACTACAGGGGCATTGGTCTTCAAGCGGACTCCTTTTGGAAAAGTCTATCGAATAATTGAGTAGAAATAGTGATGAAAGATATGCCACAATACCACCGCTGATATAAGCAAGACTACTCATCATATCTCCTCTAAGATGCAATAAAAATATTCCAATCAAAAATCCATATCCAAAAATAAATACCGTAGATTGTTTATTGAGATTTTTTGAAGTGTGAAATAGATAGTTTTGATCAAGAGTCGCAGTCACATATCCATACAGAATCGCTCCTAATGCCACACCAAAAAAATGAAAATTCAAAAAAAATTCTGCCATCAATGGACAACTAAGATTATCATTAATCACCAAATAGTGACGACTCATAAAATGATCTACTAAGTAGTGACCTGTCCCAGAATCTTTACTGCTCCACAATCCTCTTGGTACAAAAAAAAGTACTGAACTGAGTAGATTGTGTCCATACGTCACAGAAGTTTCAAAAACAGATTTGATTGTCATCACCAACATCTCGTAAGCATCGAAATGTCCCTTAAAAAAATAGTCAATCGAAATAATTCCTTTTTGAAATGCTCCTTCAAATCCTGTCGTTTTGAGTCGTCGTACCATCTCAAAAAGCATCGAGCCAAACAGAGCAAAACCCAAATAAAGATACAAAACATAACCCGAATATCTTTTGAAACTCACAAGCCAAACAAACACCGCACTCACTAAAGCAAAAAGATAAAATCTCGGTTGTGCTAAAGGAAAATTATAAAGCAACATCAATCCAAAAAGAATTATCCAAATCAACAACAGTTTTTTGCTTCTATTGATATAAAGCTCTAAAGTGACAAGTAGCCAAATAAAAAAAAGAAGCGGTCTTATATAGTTCGCAAAAACCAATCCAAACATTTGTCCTATGGCTTTATAGAGATAACCACGATAGATAAATATATCAAAATCAACAAATACGATAATTCCTATCGTAAATAAAATAGCAATTCCAACGCTCCATTGCAGTCTTTGAAGAGGAAATTTTTTTGTGTTATGTCGTATGATAATCGTATATTTTGAGTGAAAATAACTCCATCGATACATTATTGCATAAAATATTATCCAAACTAAAATGACAAGATTGGCATAGAGAATAGACTCTTTATTGGTGAGTGCGTGAAGAAACAAAAAACGTTCTTGATGATATTGTATTGTAGGAATCATAAACAAAAAAACAAATACAAAAAACCAATGAATATGATAGAAAGATACCGCTTGCAAACGCATCGCATCACGAATTCCCCATATCGCAATCAACCCAATCAAAAAAAATAATATTTCAATCCAATCAAATTCTCTAAAAACTACCAACGCATCAAATATCAAAACTATCATCCACACCAACACAGATTCTCCTTGAGAGTATTATCGACTTTCTATCTCTTTTTCAATCAGTGTTTTATCTAAATGTTCAAAAACAGTTTTGTTTTCATATCCTATTTCACTCAAACATCCTATATTTGGAACAATCACTTTTTTGTGATAACTCATCGCCAAATAGACACCACCAGATGTCAAAATATCTTGATAGTTAAACAGTACACTATCACACGCACAGAAGAAAAAATCCAAATCTTTTTCGGGAATAAGTTTGTTTATAATCAAAATATTTGGATTGTGTTGTGCGACTGTTGAGAGTTTGGAAACATACGCTTTTTCATTTCCGCCACCTATAATCCATAACGCATAATCAGAACGTTGTAGAGTATTAAATACCTCCACTGCTTCAAGTATTCCTTTATATGCAGAGATAGTTCCAAAAATCAAAAAAATAGTTTTTTCGTTTGGTACAGGAGAAATACCGTAGAGGATTTTAAGCTGTGAGATTGCTTTTGATTTTGAAAAAATTGTTGTTTCATAAAGTGGATGTTCGACTACAAAAAACTTCTCTCTTTTTGTATCCAAAATAGGCATCATAATATCAATCGCAACAGGACAGTGTACATGAATTTTGTCAGCAAGTTTTGCAAAATACCGACGCACAAAAAGGTTTGCTTTTGTGTAGCGTTTTTTGTGATGAATTTTATTGTGAATCGTCCAGACTACTTTACCGCCAAGCATTTTATAAAGAGCGACCCAAAAAAATGTCCACACTACAATCAAAAAAGATCTTGCATCATAAAATCCAAACCAATGATGATGGAGTAATGTTTTTTTGCCACGAAGTCGTTCGATTACAAGTGTTGCAAACTCTCCAACTCGCAGACTCTTTACTTCCAATTGAACCATTTGATTAATGCTCAAATTTTTGGCAAAGCCAAAAATTAGGTCTTCAGCAGACGGCTCTCGCGACTGGTCGCTCTTTGGAGAATTTTGTTTATTTGGGGAGTTTAATTCTTTTTTTTCGATAATCTCTTTATAGAGCATAAAAAGATAGCTATTATGACTTTTGGTGCGTTCAATGCTGGGTGTGACATAGATGGTTTTGAGTGTGTTGTCGATATCGTAATAGTGTTGTTCGAGTGTTGATTTGTTCATTGTAAAACCTTTTAAATCGAGTTTAATGTATTTGATAAATAGTTCATAGAGTGAACGCGTTGTTGTTGTAGTATCGTATTGACACGCTCCCAATTTATAGGAGAATGAATGATTTTGTTTTCAAATGTTTCTGTAGATGTTATTAGTCTCTCCTCAAGCTCAAATAGTTTCAAAATCGAATTAAATCGTGCCATACCGCGTTTTTGGTTACCATAAACTACAAATGGTTTATTAAAAAGTATCGCAAATACACATCCGTGGAAAGAGTCTGTCACGACATACGAAGCATCAAAAAAACCACGTAACCACGAAGTGACAGTGGGATAAGTTATATCTTTGATAGTGGAGTTTTGATGTTTGGATTTGACATTAACACTAAATAATGGAAGATTGAGAATCTTTGATACCTCTTCTGTTAATTTTTGAGTTTCGTTTGTATCATCCAAAATATAAGTCAAAATTCCTGCTTCACGTTTTGGCTCATTTTCATTTTCAACCATTTGTAAATAGTCATTAATCTCAAGAAGCATAGTAGGATCAAGTACCCAAACTGCATCTTTATCAAAATACTCTTTGCATAACGCCACTCCTGATTCTTCTCTTACTGAAACGCCACTAAATCGTTGGAGTTGTGTTTTGTAGCGTATTGTTTCTTCTATTGTATATTCCCACTTATCAACTCCAAACGAAGCAGCATACGATAAAAAAAGTGGTTTATTGTCTTCGACAAATCCAAAAAAAGCGTATTGAATATATCGATACGCTCTTGCTCTCCACACTTGATCACTTCCAACGATATAGGCATTATAGTCATTGGAAGTGATTTTTTTGAAATGTTCCTCTTTCCATAACGGTTCTGTTTTTGGACTGATGTAATGTTCTACAAAATATCGTGTATTTTTTTCGATACTCTCTTCATAACGTAAAAATTTCCACTTGAAAACAAAATGTGAAAATAGATGTTTTTTGAGAATATATTTTATCTTTCCTATTGTATCAAGCTCAACACTTTGTACAAAAAGAAGTTCTGGAGTATGTCCCATTTTTTTGAGATGTTGCATTAGAGCATAGGCTTGAAGCATACCGCCATAGTTGTTATTAAAGTTGTATGTTAATAGTGCAATTTTCATTTTTTACTCACTCTTTTCATTTGATAGGACGTTTAAGAAGCAAGCTCTTTAAACTACGCTAACGCTGAGTTTTCCTCGGCGGAAAGCCCACGCGTCTTGTCGCTTTGATAGAACGCTTTTAATGGTGCTATTTGTGGTTCGCACCGAGAAAACGCGAACGGTATATTTTGATTTTTTCAAGAATTTTGATTTTGAAAAGGATTCTTTTGATTTTATTTTTGTGCTTTTCATATCCTTGATGGCTGATTGCTTGAATCTCTTTTTTATAATTTATCATACGATTTTCTATCCAATCCTTACTGCCATACACCACATTGTGTTTTTGTATTACTATACGTTCTTGAGATTGATATACACGCTCTTCGTCAAAAGGCTCGATGTGTACTTTTTCATCTCCTTTCATTAGATTGTTGAGTATAGGATCTCTTACTATCACTAAAGTATGACCTCGATAATCATGCGTAAATTCTGGCAACCAAGCATCCATCAATACAATATCACTATCAAGAGCAAACACATCAGTACAACTATTGCAAGCATTGGGTGTAAACATTCGATAAGACCAAAATTGTGTAGGATGACTGCTCCATGTCAAAAAAACCTCTTTTCCTGTTGTGCCAACAAAACGAAATGCGTATTCGTTTGCAGGTTTATCAAACTGTTTGAATCTGTACTGCACTTTGGCAATTGACTCCTCGGGAAGTGCGATTTTGCCAAGTGTATCCGTGAAGGCTTTGGTTTTCATCTGACCACACACGAGTCCAATCAATACTTTGATTCGTTTTCTAAGTTTGATATTGCGTTTTTGAGCCAATCGAATCGCCGTCGCATAACACGGAAGAACTGTAATCGCATAACGTCCATCGTGCGTCATGATATACTCCAACATTTCGGAGAGATCTACAGGATAATAGACTGATCCTCGTGCATTTTTTAGCTCTTTTGGCGTATTAAATATCGAAAATTTGAATAGTTTTTGTGGATCATCGTGAGGCTCTACGGCTATGATTTGATCAACGATATTGTTTTCTAACAGTTTGCAACAAAGCCAATATCCAGCACCGCCTGATGCAGATTGGAGTCGTTGCGTCTCCTCTTTTGCATAGAGAAGATAGCTTCCTGTAAGATAACCCATTTGTGAATGAAAGTCGATATTTTCAATCGTGCCGTAGTGTTGTTTGGCTATCTCGTGTTCGTTGGGATTATCATCAATAAAAGGACACACATCTAAGCATAGTGTGCATTTAGTAAGACACCCTTCGATCTCAAAAGGTTGCAGATGTCCTGTTGAGGTAAATGCCATTTCCAATACATTTACAGGACAAATAGCATCACAAACACCACATCCAATACAAGTGTCAGTTTGGACAACTCTTTCTGTAATGTTTGGTCTCATACTGCTCCTTTTTTATTTTTCTAATTATTTTAATTTTGAAACTATCTCCAAAGACAATCCCGTAATAGCACAAATCGTATCGTTATCAAAATGTTGAGCTAT
>DYPM01000055.1 GCA_020719895.1 Sulfurovum sp.
AGATAAACTACTCCTTTCAAGTAAAGCTTTTAATCCAATTTTGACAAAAATGTAATATGAAGAACTTATCATCACTGTTTTTGCTGGATATATTATAGTGGTAGTGAGTAGTCTTCTTGGAGTTGCAGGGGGAGAACTTATCATCCCTACTATTATTTTGATTTATGGAGTTGATATCAAACTTGCAGGAACGCTCTCTTTGATGGTGAGTATCCCAACTATTTTAATCTCTTTATATAAACATTATCGAAATAACAGATTAGAAGTCATTACACACAATAACACTTTTTTACTCTATATGATAGGGGGAACTTTTGTTGGAAGTTATTTAGGAAGTTTAGCTGTTGGTGTAATGAACAGTTATTGGTTGGAGATATTTTTAGCTGGATTACTCCTGATTTCAGCAGTGAAGATGAAATATTTAAAAGGAAAGGATTAGAAAATGGATTTATTATTGGAAGATAGTGGTTATTTTGATTTGACCACTTTTGGGCTTGGGATTGGAGATACTCTTGGGAGTATGAGTTTTGCACCAAAAGGGGAGATAATCTTAAGTGGGTGTGATGAAGTGGAAACAATCCTCAAAGAATGTGGATTGAAATACAAATTTTTCAAAAAAAATGGGGAAAAAGTAGCTTCAAAAGAAAAAATTTTGGAGTGTAGTGGAGATGCTACATCACTTCATAAAGCTTGGAAAATATCCCAAAATAGTTTGGAATATATGAGTGGAATCGCCACTTATACAGAGAAAATGACCCAAATTGCCCACAAAAGCAACCCAAATATAGTTATAGCAACCACAAGGAAAAATTTTCCTGGATGCAAAGAGTTGATGCTCAAAGCTGTGATGGAT
This sequence comes from Sulfurovum sp., assembly GCA_020719895.1. Lineage (GTDB taxonomy): Bacteria > Campylobacterota > Campylobacteria > Campylobacterales > Sulfurovaceae > Sulfurovum. Next base: position 854 of record DYPM01000055.1, read on the forward strand.
GGTGGTGGAGTGGCTCACAGAATTGGATTGTTTGATTCGATTTTGGTTTTTAAAGAGCATTTAGAATTTTTTTCCAATAAAGCTGAATTAGAAAACGGTTTGAAAAATATCAAAAACAAATTTTTAGAAAAAAGATAGCTGTAGAGGTTGATAACTACGAGGAAGCGAGCTACTTTGCCTCTTTGGGTGCTGATATTTTGCAGTGTGAAAAGATGGATTTTGAAGAACTTACAAAATGTGTGAGTTTGAAAAAAAGTTATCCCCATTTGCTTTTATCTGCAACGGGTGGCATAACCTTAGAAAATATCGACCAATACGCCAAAACAGGCGTCGATTTCATAGTGACATCATCGCCATACCACGCTAAGCCAACCGATATAAAAGTGAAGATGAAAGCCGACAAGCCGTGGCTTTATATAAATTGAGCGGACTAAGCAAATAGACTGCTTCACTTTGTTCACAATGGTAAGGTGCCGTCATTGCGAGGCTTGGAACAAACCGTGGCAATCTAAATAATGTTTATTCAGAGGTCTCAATTAGCATCAAAGATAAAAATGGCTACAGGCGATTTTAAAAGGCGTTTCAAAGAACTAAAAGATATAATTTCTGTTCCAAAATTCTTGCTCATGTTTTTGGAGTCATTTATGACATGGGCTATCAAACCAAAAGGAACACTTCAATGAACCGTTATGAGACACTTTTTGTGCTAAAACCAACTCTTACTGACGAGGAGACAACAGCACAAATAACAAAAATTACCGACGTACTTCATAAGCAAAATGCAGAACTTCTTGCAACTGATCTTATGGGCATGAGAAAATTAGCGTACACCGTTGAAAAACAAAATAGAGGATACTATACCGTTCTCTACTACAAAACACACGGAAGTACGATTGCAGAAATCGAAAGAAATCTTAGAATCAACGAAGAGGTTATTAAATTTTTGACCATCAAGTTTGATAACACCAAGGAGATCAAACAGTTTAATAAAATTGTTGATTCAATCACTCAAAAATCAAAACACATCCCTGCTCCAATTGAAACAAAACCAATTCAAGAGAGTGAATCAATTGAAACAAAACCGATTCAAGAGAGTGAATCAATTGAAACAAAACCGATTCAAGAGAGTGAATCAAATGAAAATATTGAAGCAACAGAAGAGACTAAAATAGTCCAAGAGATCAATACAGAAGCTCAGACCGTAGAAAGTCCAATCGAAGCGTAATCGTTCACAAAGGAGCGACCTATGTACAATAAAGTTATTTTGGCAGGAAACCTCACCAGAGATATTGAAATACACTATTCTCAAGGGGGTATTGCTATTGGCAAAACAGGCATTGCAACCAATCGCAAATACAAATCTCAAACAGGTGAACAAAAAGAGGAGGTGATGTTTATCGACCTCGTATTTTTTGGAAGAACTGCTGAAATCGCCAACCAGTACTTACGCAAAGGAAGCAAAGTTTTGGTGGATGGAAAATTGACATTAGAGCAGTGGACAGCACAAGATGGAAGCAAAAAGAGCAAACACTCCGTCACGGTGGAAAATCTTCAGATGATTGGAAGCAAGGAAGAGAACAGGGTTGGTGGTAGTGATTATCCGCAAAACGCCAATACCTCTTTCTCGTCTCAAGATAGCTATAAAGCACCTACATCAGGATATAACTCTCCCACATCTTCTGCAACAAACCCTGATTATGTCAAAGAAAAGCCCGTAAATATCCCAGTAATAGACATCGATGAAGATGAAATACCATTTTAGGAGAAACAAATGATAGATAGAAAAAAATTTAAAAAAAGATACTGCAAATATTGCGAAGCAAAAATCGATTATGTCGATTACAAAGATTTGAATCAACTCAAGTTTTCACTGAGTGAAAGATTTAAAATTATGCCAAGAAGACTCACAGGAAACTGTAAAAGACACCAAGAGTCTGTGACGATTGCAATCAAAAGAGCAAGACAAACAGCATTGATTCCATATATTGTGGATAGAAAAAATGTAGTTGATTCTCCATTTGAAATGATTCGATAGTCAAAATCGTCAAACAAAAAGAATCTTCCAAAAACCAATCGCCAAAGAGTTAATAGAGTTCTTACAAAAAACTCTAAGCACAAACTACGTGATATGGTTCAATCGCCCTCCTCTCTCCACTTGGAGAGCGTTTCTGCTAAATGGTAACAAAAAAATTACCATTCTACACTCCAACTCGCTAATCTTCTTTTCTTTTGTTATAATCTGATTTATTTTCAAAATGGAGAAAATCATGAGATACTTTGCCTATTTTTTTGTACTCGCTTTAACTTTTATCGGATGCACTCCGCCAACACAGACAGCGAAACCCACCACTACTCCAATCAGTTGTAATGGTACAAATACAAAATCCATCAACGTGGACGAAACTACAGTCACCAGCTTAGGAAAAGGAGAGTGCGTCGATGCTGATATCTATATCAATGGTCAACCCAAAGATCTCTATGTTCTTTTGAGTAATTACAGCAGTACCACAATCGATACCAGCAGTGAAGTTTTTCACTCTAAACAAATCGCTTCATCCATCTCTAAACTTCTGCTACAACACAAAGAACTCGCAGAGAGTCCTTTAAAACACTCTTCCAAAAATAGAGACTTCTTAACATCTTTTCAAGAACACAACACCTCCACTATTTCACCGACAAGACAACAAAAAAGTTTCCCCACAAAACAAAAAAGCGTCGTAGGTGACACTTTCAACTTTTGTACCGATGTCAATGATAATAGCTCATACTCATGTGCACGCTACTCACAAGCAACTGCTCGAAGTACAATCAACAGAGTTAGCACAAGTTATGGTTCAAAATCACTTGTGGTTTGGGTCTCTAATGACAGCTTTAGTGGTTCAGGATGCACAAAATCTTCCTGCGTCACACAAGAGATGGTTGATTTTTTGGCACAAAGTTTTCTCAAATCAGGAAGTGATAATGACATCTACGACTGGGACACAAGCCTCTATGGTGAAGAGTGGGGAAGTGATACTAATGGCATAAGTGGTCTTATCAATGCAGATGATACGATTCATATTTTGGTGACCGATATCGACAATGACAACCGTACTGATGGTGGCGTTATCGGCTTTTTTTGGGCAAAAGACAACTACACCAAAAGCGAAGTGGCAGGCTCTAATGAAAAAATTATGTTCTACATTGACTCAATACTCTTCTCGCAAAAAGATGGAATTACATGGGAGAGTACAGACTTTTTCCCACGAGAATTGATCTCAACTCTTGCTCATGAGTTTGTCCATATGATTCAGTTTTATCAAAGAGATGTACTGCTTCTCTCTCCAAGCCAAAGAAATGAAACCAAAACATGGATTTATGAAATGATGGCAGAGGCCACCGAAGATCTTGTCGCTACAAAAATCAAACACACGGGTTCACGAGGTGTCACATATACCGATGGAGGTGCGGGAGATTCGCTCAATACAGAAGGTAGATATCCTGCATTTAACGATACAAACACCTACTCTCTTACCGATTGGTTAGGACATGTTGAAAACTACTCTCACGTCAATGCTTTTGGTGCTTTTTTGACACGTAATTATGGCGGTGCAAAAGTGCTACACGACATGATGTATAGTCCTTATATTGATGAGCAGTGCGTCGTCAATGCAGTCAATCAATCTGCACAAGGAGGCGATAAAACTTTTGATGATCTTCTCTCTGAGTGGGGCGTTGCTGTGATGCTTTCGGATATAGAGTCGCCAAACAATCTACCTACTTATAACACAGGAGATTTTACATCGACCACTTATAATGCAATCACCTATCAGTTGGGATCTGTAAACTTCTTCAACTATTTCCCTGCACCTTCTATATACACGACTCTCAATGATGTCAATCCTCAAGCCAACTACTACTACAAAGTAGGAAGTAATCTCTCTGGATATATCAATATCAATCTCAAACTAAGCACCAATACAGAAGCAACACTAATAGCCAAATAAAGCTATCAATGTGATGCTTTTTGCATGACGATAAACTCTTTATCGGCTTTTCCCAAATCATACAAAGAGAGACTCTCTTTGCGTACAAACTTCAATCTCTTGTGCTGTTTGAAAAGATGAATAGGATGGAAATACTGTCTAATCTCTTGTTGTGATTTGCGATAGAGTCCATTGGTATCTTCAAAAAGAGTAATTTGCATACTATATTCGTTGGATTCAAAATCACTTTCAACCGCCACAAAACGCTTCGTATCTTCTGCTATAAATGCTCCAACTGCCACCTGTTCAAATCCAAAAAGTGTATTGATATCAAACACAAAAAAACCATCTTCATTGAGATGATCTGCAACACACGAAAGAAAATTATCCAAATTCTTAGGAGAAAGATAATTTACCATATCAAAAACTGCCGTGACAAGATCAAAACGTCCTTCTAATTTACAAAGATCAATACAGTGTGCATCAATACCTCGATATTGGGTTCGCTCCACCATCACAGGACTCAAATCGATTCCTTGAAGTATCTCCAAACTATTGGTATTTTTAAGTTGCTCCAAAAAAGCTCCAGAACCACATCCTACATCCAAAAGTGAGTGCGGTTGTATCAATTTTACTTCGTTTTGATAGCGAGTATAAAGTGCAATCACCGCCTCTTCGATTCCCAATAAATCTTCTACTTTGGCGTAAAGATCCAGTGATTTTGGACTATTGATTTCCATTTTCAACGACCATTTTAATCTTCTCGTAGAGTCTAAAAATTTCCTCTTTTTTGGAGTAGTAGCTGTTTTGATTGGCTATCAAATGTGCTGAAGAGTCCATTATCACCTCTGCGACCTTGAGTCCATTTTCACGCATAGTATTTCCAGTCTCGACAATATCTACAATCGCATCTGCCAAACCTACAAGAGGAGCAAGTTCAATTGAGCCGTAGAGCTTGACTACTTCCACTCCGATCGCTTTGGTTGCAAAGTAGTTTTTAGTGATATTTACCATTTTTGTTGCGACTTTGATATTTGGTCTTGACCAATCCAACTCATCTTCGTTTCTAATACCGATTGCGACTTTACATTTACCCAAACGCATATCCAAAAGACGGATAATATCCAACTCTTTTTCAGTGATCACATCAAGTCCGACTACACCAATATCAGCAACTCCATGCTCTACATACGTTGGCACATCTTGATTGCGTACATCTAAAAAACGAAATCCTTCCCTATGAAGAATCAACTCTCGCCCTTCAAATCGAAAGGAACTTTGAAAAATTTCTCCAAAAATATCTAATGTCTGCTCTGCTATTCTGCCTTTTGGCAATGCTACGGTCAACACTCTTGATCCTTTATCACTTTATACATTCCATCAAACACCAATCGAGAATCATAAAAAGCATCCTCAAAAAAACCACTCAAAAGTTCTCCATCGCCACCTGTAATATAGAGAGGAAGATCACATCGATGTTTGTCAATTAACGCTTTAATGGAGCCGATTATACCATAGCTGATTGCGTCTTTGGTTGTACGAGGAAGAGTATCAAAAGAGACTTTTGGATTTAACTCACTTTGAAGTGCAGTTGAAATAGAAGCATAGCAAGAGAGCCAAGCCAAAATCCCAGGCAAAATAAATCCACCACAATAACACCCAGACTTCACAACATCTACCGTAATCGCCGAGCCAGCATCTACATAAAGCCCATCACCTCGACTCAAACATAACGCTTTGCGATCTACGCCCATCGTCTCATACGCACCACAAAGCACGATTTTTGGTGCGATATTGTGCCAATTTTTGATAGAAAAAAGCTCTTTCTCGAGACTTTGACAAACATTAATATAATAAACCCTCTCCTTGCGATACTCTCTCAGTGCCTCTTTGTGTGTAAGATGCCAAACCCTCACACCATCAAAAAGATGAAAACGTGTATTTCCAATATCAGCCAACACTATAGGTTTCTCTTCACAAAACATCGATACTCTCTTCCCACACTTTCCAGCCGTTCTCTTCAAATATTGCTTTAGCTTTAGAACAAAGCGGTGCATCAAGAATCAAATACTTTTTAGGAATATGTATCGTCTGATATTTTTCAAGCATCGCGTGAAGTGCGATAATCTCTTCTGCTTCTTTGCGTACGACTCTGCTCTTTTTGGCAATCACTATCACAATAGTGTAGTAGGATTTGAGATCTATACCCCAAAAAAGAGAAAGCTTTTTGCGACTCCCTAATATTTTTGGTGATATCTCATATAGCTGTTTTAAAATAAGATGTTTTTTTTGCAAATACGCTACAAGCAACTTCATTTCCATGTGACGTTTTTTCCTAATGGATGATATTGATTGACAGTTTGAGCCAAATTTTGTTTCTCGATATGAGTGTATATCTGTGTCGTCTCCAATGAACTGTGACCGAGCAATTCCTGCACAACGCGTAAATCAGCACCGCCAATAATCAATGCAGAAGCAAAAGAGTGACGCAATACGTGCGGAGATACATTGAGATACTTTTTGACAATTTTATAAGCAGAGATGCGACTCAATTGCTCTCCGCGATAGTTAAGCCAAAGATAACTACTACTCATATTTTGACAACGAAGATACGCTTCAAGTGCTTCGATAGCGACAGGAGCCAATGGCACCATTCTCTCCTTCTCTCCTTTGGCAAAACGAATCTTAAGCCATCCTTCTACGATATCCCCTTTTTGAACTTGTAACGCCTCAGAGATACGACAACCACTCGCATACAAAAAAAGAATCAACGCATAATCACGTAATCCAATCGTATCATTACGTTCAATTCTTTGGACATTAGACAAAATATCTTCGCTTGAAAGGTATTTTGGCAATCCTTTGGGTACTTTTGCCATTGGAATTTTAATTTTTGTCGATGCAAACTCATGAAGATGACAAAAAGCAAAAAAAGCATTGATAGAAGAGAGTTTACGATTGAGTGTACGTTTGTTTTTAAAAAGCGATAAAAACAAGAGTACATCTGAAGTTTCAGTCTGTGTCAAAGGCTTTTTTACAAACGCTTCAAACTGCTCAAGATCACCAAGATAACACTCCACCGTCTGCTTTCCTAACGCTTTGGTAATAACCAAATACTCCTCAAAAGCAATCAATACATCACAGATGGGACACCTCTCATCTATATAGCAAAGATTTCATATCTGTTGCGTGACTACTTGTAGCTCAATGTGGAAAGTTCGATAATCTTGCCATCTTTGTAGAGTTTACTTCCGATAATCAATGCAGGCTTTTCTACTTTACCAAGAGCATAAACTTGATATTGCGTCAGAAGAGAGTTCATCACAATCAGTGAGCCTTGTTGATCTAATGCAAACACTTTATCACCAAAAGCCCTCACAAGAGAAAAGTGTGCAAATTTAAATTTGAGTTTTGCTTCTTCTTTTAAAGCAAGAGATGTTTTGATCACCTCTCCCTCTTTGGTAAAAAGATAGATTGATTGATTCAAAGTTGCGATATCTGAAAGATTGGCTTTATACTCCTTTTTGCCCTCGTCTCCAAATGTAATGGCTTCTTGTGGTGTAGCAGCCACCAATGTATCACCAACTCTTGAAAGATGAATCACATTATTAAATACTTTGTCAGCACTGAGGTAAACTACATTTGGTGTTGCTTGAGGCGAAAGATGACTCAAAATAATAAGCTTTCCATCCAACATCGGCATAACTACAAGAGTATCAACAAACAATGGCACAGCAGCTCTTGTATCAATCGCAAAAGAGTGTTCGGAGTGTTTTTCGATACTTTTTTTGTTCTCTTTGATATTATAAATCCCAAAAGTATTGTTATTTAAGATGTAAGCAATTTTATCATTATGAATCGTCGCAGAAACAACAGGAATACCAAATGTGATTGTCTTGAGAGTCTTGGAGTCTTTTTTGTTGATTACTTTCAGTGTGCCATTGATACTTGATGCCAAAAGATAGTGTTCATTTTCACTCAAAAAGCGATACCCTTCCTCCAAAACAACTGATCCAATACCATTTTTACCGATATAACGTCTGCTTTTAAGCGTTGCACCATCTCTACTCAAGTCGATGATTTCATCGCTATAACTCTCTGTTTTTGTGTGAAGTGAAGAGACTTTTTGTGGTTCAAAATATTTTTTGCTTGAACATCCCACTATCGCCACAAAAAGAGCAACAAACAAAACTACAATAAATGTTTTTTTCACTTTGTTCCTTTTAGCGTAGCGTGCATCATTAGTTTTGCAAATTGACTAAGCGTAGAGTCGTCAGCAATCAAAGAGAGCTTCTCTCGAGCTTGTGTCATTTCGCCTTCTTGAATTAGTAGATATGCTTGGTTCAAAAGTGCCATCTCTTTATATAGGTCAGAATCTACGCTCTGTTTTTGAATCGAAGATAGAGCATAGCGACTGCTATCAGCAAGAACACTATTTGGAGTATGACTTAACATTTCGAGTGTTTTGGTGTCATTATTTTCTACTGCCAATTTAAATTGATAGAGAGCATAAAGTGCTGGAGAGTTTTTTAAGTCCGACAACAACTCCTCTTTTTCATCACCCGTTACACCAGACTCTAATGCCACTAATGCGATATTTGCATCTTCTATTTTCATTTGATTCAATGCAGAATTCACCGATTTGATACCAAAAAAGAGGACAATCGCCACTACCAAAGCGGCGAGTTTGATTTTGTGTTTGGCAATAAAAGTTTCAAACTTCAACGCTCCCTCAAGCATCTTCTCATCAGTCGTCAGCTCCTGCTTTACAAAATCCACATCGTCTTTAATGCTCACAGACTACTCCTAAAACTAAAATGCTAAATTATACCTTTTGGAGTTAAGACTTGGTTGAGAATGCCCAATATCAGCTTACTCCCACTCAATCGTCGCAGGTGGTTTGGAGCTAATATCATACACCACACGGTTGATACCATTAATCTCATTGATGATTCTACGGCTTATTGCCTCAAGAACATCATGCGGAATATGTGCAAATGTCGCGGTCATTCCATCTACAGACTCAACCATCCGCACACAAACTGTATTGTCATAAGTGCGATTGTCTCCCATCACACCTACAGAACGAACATTGAGTAGCACTGTAAAGGCTTGCCACACTTTGTCATAATAGCCTGTCGCTTTGAGTTCCTCTTGCATAATCGCATCAGATTCTCTAAGCAACCGCAACGCCTCTTCATTCACTTCGCCCATCACACGAATCGCAAGTCCAGGTCCAGGAAACGGATGACGACCAATCATATCAGCAGGAAGTCCCAGCTCAAGACCGAGTTTACGCACCTCATCTTTGAATATCTCACGAAGTGGCTCAACCAACTCAAAACTCATCCAGTCAGGAAGTCCTCCAACATTATGGTGAGATTTGATGGTTTTGGAAGGTCCTTTCACCGAAACAGATTCGATCACATCAGTATAGAGTGTCCCTTGTGCAAGGAAACTTACATCGGTATGTTTAGAAGCCTCACTGTCAAACACTTCGATAAACTTCTCTCCGATAATTTTACGTTTACGTTCAGGATCACTTACGCCCGCGAGTGCCTCCATAAACTCTTTTTTGGCATCAATAGTGATAAGATCAATATCAAGCACTTGGAACATCGCTTGCACTTGCGATGCTTCGTCTTTGCGTAGCAACCCTTGATCTACAAACACACATACCAACTGCTCTTTAGGCAACGCTTCATGCAACAATGTAGCCACCACCGAACTGTCCACACCTCCACTCACACCACAAAGCACTTTGCGATTTCCTACTTGTGCACGAATCGACGCAATCTTCTCTTTGGCAAATGATCCCATATTCCATGTGCTATCACATCCGCAGATATGTTTGGTAAAGTTTTTGAGCATTTGCGTCCCATAAATAGAATGGTGTACTTCAGGATGAAACTGAAACGCATAGAGATGACGACTCTCATCAGCAATCACCGCAAACGGTGAATTTTCACTTGTGCCAATGACACTAAATCCCGCAGGGATACTCTCCACTTTGTCGCCATGACTCATCCACACCACTTCACCATCGCCGACTCCTTGAAAAATCGGACACGATGTTTTGATTTTGAGTTTTGCTTTACCATATTCGTGATGATCTGCTGCTACTACTTCACCACCAAAATGTTGTGTCATCAATTGCATTCCATAGCAAATCCCAAGTATTGGCAACCCAAGCTCCCAAATCCCAATATCAGGCAAATACGCATCTTCGGCATAAACAGACGCAGGACCGCCAGAGAGAATAATCCCTTGCGGTCTTCGTGCTTTGATCATTTCGATCTCTTCTCTATACGGCACCACTTCTGTATATACACCACTCTCTCTAAGTTTCCTTGCAATGAGTTGTGTGTATTGAGATCCAAAATCCAACACCACTATCGGAACTTGCTTCATCTATATATTCCTTTTGTTGATTCAATAAAGGGCATCTCTAAAAACTATATTTTGGATTGCTTCGGCTTTTACAAAGCCTCGCAATGACGGGATTTGTCATTGCGAACAAAGTGAAGCAATCTATGTTTTTAGAGGTTCCCTAAAGATAAATTTTACACAAAAAATATGCAGAGGCGACTGATGCGTGAGTGTGGGATAGTGCTAACATGAGGGGTTCATATCTCTCTTTATGGTTTTTGGTTAGAATTGTAAATAGCAAAATCAACTAAGAAGAGAATGTCAAATATACTTAAAGCGTTCGTGACTATTGTAAACAATAATAAAATAAACATAAACACAACTTATCTGTTTGATGAAAAAAGAGAAATATAATTCAATGCCACTTGAAGATAGAGAAGCAGTAGAGCGATTGGTAAATGTGAGCGTAGGTGATGTAAGAATCAAAAATCCGAATAATCCTGTTCAGTTGATGGATGGGGGGTTGTTGGTGTTTAAAATTTAATTTAAAAAGGAAATATTATGGAAATAAA
>DYPM01000176.1 GCA_020719895.1 Sulfurovum sp.
TTTTTCCTATAGAGGACACGGCATCATATTCAGGGAGTTCTACCCCAGTCCTAATGGCGTATATATTGCCGATAATGCTGTACATTTCCGAAAGTACCAATATATTCATTCCTACCAACAACACTTCATTAAAATTGGCGTGTAGTGCTTTTCCGCCGATCGCTAACACTATCGGGATTAAAACCAAAGACAACTTAGAGACAATCCCATACTTCATCCTGTTCGAGGTGATCGCCTTGCCCAGACGCACTGCTTTGCCAATACCTGTCACATAGTCGATTACCAACAAAATAGAAAACATAAAAAACACATTGGTATCAACCCCGAGGGCTGTTATCGCAACCGCCATCGCCCCAATTGTACAATTGTATAATAGCTTTAAATCTTCCATCATAGTGGAACTATCCATATTTTTTTGATATACATCGCTGTAGACGAACCGCCCGAAGTAGCTTGTCTTTTTGCCGAAAAAGTCATATCATTTCCATCAAAAACCGCATAGTACGTGTCCCCATTTGAAACGTGGGACGTTCCCATTATTACGTCTTCGGCGTCTCTCGCCAATACTGTGTCCCCTATCATTTCGGATAGGAACGTGTTGTGGTTATTGTAGAGGGGAGAGTTTGAGCTTGTAAATAAAACCATATACTTAAAAAGCCCTTGTTCTTCAAGCCAAACCGTTGTTGCACTGCCATCAAAAATTAATCTTGGGCTTTGTGCCACCCCAATTTCTGCAAAAGTAAAACTGATATTGCTACTGCCATCAAACGTTTTTTCAGCCTCCCCCACCCTAATTGTGCGAGCTGTTTTTAGCCGCGTCGCATTCAACACTTCCTTATTTGCGTCCGACGTATTATCTACATTTGCGAGTCCTACATCTGCTTTTACAATAGATACAGCCCCTGTTTTTCCAGCCACGGAATCCACCGCTCCCGAGGTGATATAGACGTAAGTAGACCCCGACCATCTATACGCTTTGTTAGTATCTAACGCGACGTATATTTTACCAGTTGCTCCTGTAGCAGGGAATCCAGCTAAGTTTGTATACTCCAACACATCATCTATATAGCTTGGGAGCTGAGTAGTTGGGACTAAGCCCGCACTATCAAGACTCGCATACCCACCTGCCACTCCTTTTTTGGAGACGTTTTCCTTAGAGTCTAAGGAAGTGTTTATTTGTGCTGTTGTGTACGTGCCTACCTGCTCTGCGGTTACACCGTGTGGGTTGTCCCCCCTCGTAAGGTGTGTGTCGTAGGACTGCACCTTGGCGTCTTCGACAAGAGCTTTTCCTGCCACCTTATCCACCTTAGAGTCTAAGGAGTTATTCCAACTGCCCCAAGATGATACGTAAGCCCTCACAAACAAAGTACCATCCAAAAATACTGCTATTTGCATAGTTCTATTTGCGGAATCCTTTAATACATCAAGCGAGAACTCACCCGCTTTAGGCGTGTTTGTATTCCCACTGCTAATAACTCCATAGCGTCCACCATCAAAGACCGTGTTTAGGTCTGTGTTTGTTAACATAATGCCATTTAACGGCTGGTGTATGGTGTTGTCCACTACGTGGCTATCATAACCTATTTTTTGTTCTGTAGTTAGGGTACTCATCGCTCCCTCCATCCTTCATTATTTTCATTTTTCCAAGGTTCATTATTTTCATTTACCCAAAACGTGGCTATAATAGCCTTTTTTTTAAATAAAAGTAAAAGTCTTTTCGCCGTTTTCATAGGATTGATACCTCGCAGTTTGTGCTACATCTCGCCCAAACGCCTGTTGGAAATAACGTGGGGGGGATAAGTTCCGTACTAAAAAAGTCAAGAGGGACTACTACTTTGTGTGGTGGCTCATTCGCGGGTGGCGGTGTGCCTTCGGGAGAGAAATACAGTTCGATATAATAAGACGTAGTATTTTCAAAAAACACAGACGTCCCTCCTGTGTTGATGATCGTGTATGTTTGGTTTAGTTGTGTTGCCATTATCCTATGCTCCTGATTTGAACTATGCCCTCGTTTGTGTTTGCAGTGT
>DYPM01000056.1:0-7484 GCA_020719895.1 Sulfurovum sp.
GGAGGAAGTTTAGAAACAAGGATCAGGTATTCATCAGTACTTTGCTACAACACCTTCCCATTCCCAAATATCTCACAAAAACAAAAAGACGAAATCACCGAGCTTGTATTTGGTATCTTGGATGAGCGAGAAAAGCACAGTGAAAAAACCCTATCCCAACTCTACGACCCAGACAAAATGCCCGAAGGCTTACGAAAAGCCCACCATATTTTAGATAGAGCCATAGAACAATGCTACCGCTCCAAACCATTTGAAAGCGATGAAGAGAGACTTGAGTATCTTTTTAGGATGTATGAAGAGATGACGGGGAAGGAGCAAAAATGAATGAATTACAAACTATAGAACATCAAAACTTACAAAACAAAATCCACACTATCCGTGGGCTTCAAGTGATGCTTGATAGAGATTTAGCAGAGCTTTATGGGGTCGAAACAAAAGCACTCAATCAAGCAGTAAAAAGAAATAGTGATAGATTTCCTATAGACTTCATGTTTCAGCTTTCGTCAGAGGAGTTTGAAAATTGGAGGTCACAATTTGTGACTTCCAATTCTGATAAAATGGGCTTAAGAAGACCGCCGTATGCTTTTACCGAGCAAGGCGTATCTATGCTTAGTGCAGTTTTAAAAAGTGAGATCGCAGTCAATATAAGTGTCAAAATTATCAGAGCTTTTGTGGAGATGCGAAAAGTTATCAGCTCAAATAGTTTGCTTTTTTCAAAAATGGAAGCACTGGAAAAAAGACAAATCAGCTATGAACTTAAAACAGATGAAAAAATTGAACAAGTACTCAATGCACTAGAAAGTAAAACCAAACAACCAAGCGAAGGGATATTTTACGATGGGCAAATTTATGATGCGTATGCTTTTGTAAACAATTTGCTTAAAAGTGCAAAAAGTGAAGTAGTGCTGATAGATAATTATATCGACGAGACTGTTTTTACACTTTTTAGCAAATATCCAAACCTGAAAATGAAAATTTATACACAAGCTATCTCAAAACAGCTTCATCTTGACTTTCAAAAATACAATGCTCAATATCAAAATATAGAACTTCAAGAGTTCAAAAAATCTCATGATAGATTTTTGATAATCGACAATAAAGAGATTTATCACATCGGAGCGAGTCTAAAAGATTTGGGCAAAAAATGGTTCGCTTTTTCAAAGTTTGAGATGGAAGCTTTAGAGATTTTGGGGAGAATAAAATGACAAATATTATAGAAGTAAATTATGCACAAACAGGTGAAAGCAAAAAAATAAATCATCTTGGTATGAGAGATATGCAAACAAAAGTTTACGCATTAAGAAATGAACAATATTTGATTATCAAAGCTCCGCCAGCTTCGGGAAAATCAAGAGCATTGATGTTTATAGCACTTGATAAACTTCATCATCAAGGCATTTCAAAAGTGATAGTGACTGTACCAGAACGGTCAATTGGCGGATCTTTTGGTGTGACTAATTTGAAAAAAGATGGTTTTTTTGAATCTTGGGAACCAAATCAGATTTACAATCTTTGCACAGACAAAACAGACAAAAGCAAGGTGGAAACTTTTAAAAAATTTATGGAAAGTAATGAGAGAATACTCATCTGCACTCATGCCACATTGAGATTTGCATTTAAAGAACTTGATGATATAAAATTTGATAATTGTCTGTTGGCTATTGATGAGTTTCATCATGTTTCAGCAGATGGAGAAAATCAACTTGGAGAGCTTTTGAGAAGTCTTATACCAAACTCAACAGCTCACGTAGTAGCTATGACAGGCTCATATTTTAGAGGCGATAGTGTGCCTGTATTGCTTCCAGAAGATGAAGCAAAATTCAAAAAAGTGACTTACAACTATTATGAACAATTGAATGGATATGAACATCTCAAATCTTTAGGAATCGGCTATCACTTCTATCAAGGAAAATACACAAGTGCAATAGAAGAGATACTCGATACAAACAAAAAAACAATTTTGCATATTCCCAATGTAAACTCTGGCGAATCTACAAAAGACAAATACAAAGAGGTAGATACGATACTTGATACCATCGGAACAGTTTTACAAACTACAGAAGATGGGATAATTATTGTAAAAAGATCAAGCGATGGAAGACTTTTAAAAGTCGCGGATTTAGTAGATGATGAACCCAAAAAAAGAGAAAAAGTCATAACATATTTGAGAAATATCAAAAGTGTTGATGATATGGATTTAATCATCGCTCTTGGTATGGCAAAAGAGGGATTTGACTGGCCTTATTGTGAACATGCTTTGACGGTGGGATATAGAAGTTCACTCACAGAAATCATCCAAATCATAGGACGAGCCACAAGAGATAGTGACAATAAAACACATGCACAATTTACAAATCTAATCGCTCAACCCGATGCAGAAGATTCAGAAGTAAAACTAAGTGTAAACAATATGCTCAAAGCCATCACAGCATCACTTTTGATGGAGCAAGTTTTAGCACCAAACTTTAAGTTCAAACCACGATTTGAAAATGACATAGAACCAAACCAAAAGGGTGAACTTAAAATTAGAGGTTTTAAAATACCTACGAGTAAAAGAGTGGAAGATATCATCGAATCAGACCTCAATGACCTAAAAGCGACTATTTTGCAAGATGAAGTGATGATAAAAGCAATCCCTGGAAATCTTGATGCAGAGGTGATAAATAGAGTACTAATACCTAAAATAATCAAAATAAAATACCCTGATTTGAATGATATTGAAGTAGAAGAGTTACGACAACATGTAGTGGTGGATAGTGTAGTTAAAAATGGAGAATTAATAGAAAATGGTGATAAAAAGTTTATCAAAATGGCAGATAAATTTGTCAATATTGACGAACTTCATATTGATTTGATAGATCAAATAAATCCATTTCAAAGAGCTTTTGAGATTTTATCAAAGTCAGTGACTACGCATGTATTAAAACTCATTCAAGAGAGTATCGAAGCTACAAGAATCGAGATGACTCCAGAAGAAGCGGTAATTTTATATAAAAAAATTCCTACTTTCAAAAGCGAACACGGAAGAATGCCTGATATAAATAGTAGAGATTTTACAGAAAAAAGAATGGCAGAAGCAATTATTTATCTCAATAAACTCAGACGAGAGAAAGCAAATGGATAAACTAATAGAATTTTGCCTTGATGAGATTTTAGAGGCTGACCCTCTTGGGCTTTTAAATGAACCAAAAGCAAGAGCAAAAGCTCTCAATGCTGATGATAGATTGGTAGGAAGTTTTGAAGAGATTAATCTTTTTATAGAAAAAAATGGAAGTGAGCCTAAACAATCGACAAATATGAGTGAGAGGACTTTATATGCAAGATTGGAGGGGATTCGTCAAAATCCTGAAAAAATAGAAGAATTAAAGCCTTATGATAGATTTAATATCTTACAAGAAGTGGAGATAAACTCTATTGATGATATCTTAAATGATGATGCTTTTGGTCTGCTTGGAAGTAAAGATAGTGAAGATATTTTTAATTTAAAAAATATTCCAAAACAAAAAGAAACTACAATGCCTGATTATATAGCATTAAGAAAATCTTGTAAAGATTTTGATAAATATGAACATTTTTTTGTAAAGATTCAAGAAGAGTTAAAAAATGGCAAAAGAAAGATTGTCAAGTTTCAAAATGAACAACAAATAAAAAAGGGTTATTACTTTATACTAAAAGGCATTTTACTATATGTAGCATATGTTGGAAAGCAGATAAAAGCAGGCGGTAAAACAAATGCAAGGTTAAAGCTCATTTTTGAAAATGGAACCGAATCGGATATGCTACTTCGTTCACTTTCTGCTCAACTCTACAAACACGGCAAAAGAGTAAGTGAATATGATGAAAACAATCTTGAAGGGCTTTATAAAATCAATGAAAAAGATGAAAAAAGTGGCTATATCTACATCTTGGAATCTTTGAGCAGTGATGAAAAAATAGCAACTATAAAAAACCTATACAAAATAGGCTATTCAACAACTCACGTAAAAGAGAGAATCAAAAATGCCGTCAATGAACCAACATACTTAAAAGCTCCCGTAAGAATCGTAAGTATATATGAAACATACAATATGAATACACAAAAGTTTGAACAAATTATCCATAAATTTTTTGGAAAAGTTTGTTTGAGTATTGATGTTTTTGGAGATGATAAAAAAAGATACACTCCAAGAGAGTGGTTTGTTTTACCTTTAGAAGTGATCGAACAAGCAATCGAACTTATCATAACAGGCGAGATTATAAACTATAAATATGATGTGCATACAGAGCAAATTTTGCAAATTTAGAATAAACTACAGCCTATTCATTAAATTTCGACAAATTACTCCCACAACCACACACTACAAAAACTTTGTTTTTACAAAACAACCAAACTCACTCTTTAAAGCCACAGATTATCAATAAGTCGTGTTTTTTCTATCCATACAGCAACCAAAATCATTGTATTTCCTCGTTCGATGCTTGAGAGTGGACGAAACTCTTGATCTACAATCGCGATATATTCTACACGTTCTGCTTCTTGTAATACAATGTGCATACTTGATTTGATAGTAGTGACATTAAGTTCATTTTGGCGGATAAGTCGAGTGGCTTCTTTGAGTGATTTGGAGAGACAAAGTGCTTTTGTTTTGCCTGCTTCACTCAAATAACTGTTGCGACTACTCAGTGCCAATCCTCTCTCGTCTCTTACGATTTCGCAAGGCACAATCTCTACGTCCATAAAGTAGTTTTTGACCATTTGAGTGACCAACGCAAGCTGTTGAGCATCTTTTTTACCAAAATAGGCTCGCGTAGCACGTGAAAGATTGAGCAGTTTCATCACGATTTGCAACATTCCATCAAAGTGTCCAGGGCGTTTCTCTCCCTCCAAAATATAACCCCGAATGGCTGGTGCGCCGATAGAAAGTTCATCACGTTCATACATCTCATCAATGGACGGCATAAACAAAATATCCACTCCTGCACGCAAACATATTGTCGTATCTGCCAACTCTTTACGCGGATAAGCATCAAGATCTTCGCCTTGCAAAAACTGCGTCGGATTGACAAATATCGAGACAATCAGATGCTCATTTTCTGCTTTTGCACGTTGTATCAATGACAAATGACCTTTGTGTAATGCACCCATTGTTGGGACAAACCCAACAGAGCCTCGAAGCTCTTTTCGTGCTGTGCGGAGTGCTTCTACGGTTCGTACTACTTGCATCTCTAACCTTTAATTTTTCTAAACTTGGATAAAATAATACCAAAAATGGCGAATCATTCGCCGATTTTATCGCATTAAGCCACACTACAATAAAGGAAAAATCCATAATGGACGCATACGAATATGGAGAGATGCTCAAAACGCTTCAAATCAAAATAAACAACATCACCAACATTCTCAAACCCGAAAAGTTACGCGCACGACTTGAAACTATTATCAAAGATCAAGAAGATCCCGAATTTTGGAATGATGTAGAAAATGCAGGCAAAATCTCTCAAGAAAAAACACGAACCGAACGTATACTTGCTGTGTACAATGCTGCATATTCAAGTGTAAAAGACGCACAAGAGTATTTTGAGCTAGCACAAAACGAAGGCGATGAGGAGACTCTTGAGATGCTCTATGACGATGCCAATACGCTTGAAAGTACAATTCATGCACTTGAAGTACAAATGATGCTTAGTGGCAAACATGATGGTGCGAATGCTATCATCTCTATTCATCCTGGTGCAGGCGGTACAGAATCGCAAGATTGGGCGAGTATTCTCTATCGTATGTATCTACGATGGGCGGAAAGACATGATTTCAAAGTAGAAGTTTTGGACTATCAAGACGGCGAAGAGGCAGGAATCAAAGATGCGTCATTCATTATCCGTGGTGAAAACGCTTATGGTTATCTCAAAGTCGAAAATGGAATTCATCGTTTGGTGCGTATCTCACCCTTTGACTCCAACGCCAAACGTCACACCTCTTTTAGCTCCGTGATGGTTTCTCCTGAAATCGATGATGATATCGCGATAGAAATCGAAGAGAAAGATTTACGTATCGACACCTATCGTGCCTCAGGCGCAGGCGGACAACACGTCAATAAAACCGAATCGGCAATCCGCATTACCCACATCCCAACCAATGTTGTCGTACAGTGTCAAAACGATAGAAGCCAACACAAAAACAAAGCTTCAGCGATGAAAATGCTCAAATCACGTCTCTATGAACTCGAAATGGCAAAAAAACAAGCAGAGTTAGACGGCATAGAAAAGTCAGAGATTGGCTGGGGACATCAGATAAGATCATACGTAATGCAACCATATCAACAAATCAAAGACAGCCGTAGCAATCAAGCCTTTAGCAATGTCGAAGCGATTTTGGACGGTGATATTGACAAAATGCTCGAAGGTGTATTGATCGCTCAAGCGAAGTAGTTACTTGGGGGAATCTCTAAAAGTATATATCAAAAGAGACGATTTGTCAATTTGGAAGCGAAACTCAGGCTAAAACCTTATTTCATATTGGAGGTAAGAAATAGAGCATATCGCCTTACTTTCAAATATCATCTCGATTCCATCGATTTGGATCCAAAAAAGTATCATCTTGAATATGCATAAACGAAGCACGAATCTTTTTGAAAAGATCTCCATGTTCTTTTTCGAGGTTTTGAAGCCATATTTTTGTAGAGGCTCTTGCGTAAGGCATTTTTACCTCTTTGAGCATCGCAGGACATGCTTCATCGCCAATCACTTGCAGTGCATTATCTTCGGCAAACCCACGCAATTGTGTCTCTCGTACTTGAATCAATGGACGAATGAGGTGAAATCCTTTGCCCGTTTTGTAGATAGGAGCCATTGCACGCATTGTGCCGTTGTAGAACATATTCATAAAAAAACTCTCCACCATATCATCGAAGTGATGTCCTAATGCGACTTTATTGAAACCGCCCTCCTTCGCAAATCCATACAACGCACCACGACGCATTCTTGAAAAGTAAGAACAAAAAGAGGAGTTTTTGCGAATCGCATCTTGACTCACCTCAAAAATATTGGTTTTATAGACGGTATGTTTGATGCCATAATTTTGACAATGTTTTGAGAGATCATCATAATGTTCATTGGGCATTCCGTAGTTGATAGTACACGCTTCAAATTCAAATGAAAACGGTGCATTGCGTTGAATATGCTTGAGTGCGTGAACCAAAGCCAAAGAGTCTTTGCCACCACTTAACCCAACAAGTACACGATCTCCCTCTGCAATAAGTCGAAACTCGGCATTGGTTTTGCCGATCACTTTGAGAAGTTTTTTGCTCATAGTGATCGGTTTTTGTCTATTGATACATTGATTTTCTGTCATATTTTTAAACTTTTTTTATTTGATGTTACACACTTAAATGAACAAGTTCGTTTAAGTGGCAGGGACAAATTGTCCCTACAACCCTCTAAAGCTACGAAAAACTTTGTTTTTCGAGAAAGAGACTGATGTTACACACTTAAATGAACAAGTTCGTTTA
>DYPM01000056.1:7584-11539 GCA_020719895.1 Sulfurovum sp.
TTTGTTTTTCGAGAAAGAGACTGATGTTACACACTTAAATGAACAAGTTCGTTTAAGTGGCAGGGACAAATTGTCCCTACAACCCTCTAAAGCTACGAAAAACTTTGTTTTTCGAGAAAGAGACTGATGTTACACACTTAAATGAACAAGTTCGTTTATACTTAGCTTAATCTCATTCAAAGTACAATAAATCCATTACAAACCAAAGGAAAACATGATGGATGTTCGTACACTTTTTAATGAAAAAAGCAAAATACAAAAACTCAAAGAAGGAATCGTCATCTTTGAGGAAGGCTCAAAAGGTCACCTTATGTATGTTATTTTAGAAGGAGAAGTGGAGATAGTAATCGCAGGTAAAATAATCGACACCATCAAAGCAGGACAAATGCTCGGAGAGATGGCAATGATCGATGAGAGATCTAGGAGTGCGACTGCTATCACCAAAACAGATTGTCAAATGGTGTCACTTGATAGAGATCACTTTTATGCGATGATATCAGAACAACCTATCTTTGCACAAGCGGTATTACAAACTTTAGCCCAAAGGTTACGACGTGCTAATTTCAAACTTTTTGAATAACCCGACACAAAAAGTTTCAATTACGCTTTCTCTTCTGCTATGATTTTCTCCACCATCGCTATCACAAAGTCAGCGGAGATTTGAGCTGAACCTACCAAAAACGCATCAAAATCAAATCCCGCGTCCATATCTGCACTATCACTAATCGCACGCATAATAAAAAATGGCACATCAAGAGCATTGCATGCTACTGCCACTGCTGCACCTTCCATCTCTAAAGCATCAGCTTTGAATGTCTCTCCAATCCACGCTTTACGTTCAGGATTGGCAACAAACTGATCTCCTGTAGCGATGATTCCTTCTTTGAGTTTGAGTCCTTTCTCTTGAGCGACTGCTTTGGCGATTTGGCGTAATTTTACGTCACTTGCGATACACACTTCACCTTCGGGGACAAAACCATGCGGATGACCAAAGATCGTAATATCCAAATCGTGTTGCGATAATCCTTCGGCGATAATCAAATCTCCAATCTCAAGCTCATCACTAATCGCTCCAGCCACACCACTAAAAAGAAGTAAATCACATCCAAATCTCTCGATGAGTGTAGTGGCGGTAAGTGTAGCAAACACTTTTCCAATTTTGGAGTAAGCGACCACAACGTGTCTGCCTTGATAGAATCCTTCATAGAAAGTATTGGAAGCATAAAGTGTTTTTGTGACACTCTCAAGCCTCTCCAAAAGCGGAGCAATCTCTTCGGGCATCGCACCCATTATTGCGATTTTATTTGCCATTTATTCACCCAGCTTTGTGATCTCTTCGATTGCTATCGCCAATGACGCCATATCAGAAACGACAAAGTGCGGTTTGGAGGTTGCTTTTTTGTTGAGTCCTTTTAGTACGCCACCGTGACCAAACTCCACATAACAATCCACTTCATCATCAAACTTCGCTATCGATTGTTTATAAAGTACCGCACTCACCAATTGGCGAGGAAGTAACTCCAACGCTTCGGCTTTAGTGTTATAGTATGACGCTGTCACATTAGAAACTACAGGAGCGTTAAACTCATCTTTGAGTGTTTGCATAAGTTTTTGTGCAAGAGGATCAGTGGCAGATGCAAGCAGTGGACAGTGACTTGCTACTGACATATTGAGCATCAAGACTCTTTTGGCTTTTGCCTCTTTGAGAAGTGGCTCGAGAATTTGAAGATCAGATTTGATTCCTGCAATGACAATTTGACCTTCGGAGTTGTAGTTTACAGGCCACACTTTGAGTCCTACTTCGCGCTGTGTTGCACAAAGCGTCTCTACTGTCTCATCTTCAAGTCCCAAAGAAACCATCATTCCAACCTCTTGCCCCGCACACGCTTCTGCCATCAACTTGCCACGCAAATGAACCAACTCAACGGCGTCAATCACATCCAATGCACCCACACTCACCAATGCCGAAAACTCACCCAACGAATGTCCCATCGCAAAAATCGGCTTGATAGGCATCTCATTTTCAAACAGTTTGTGAGCAATTGCGCAAACCAATAAAATCGCAGGTTGGGTAAATTCTGTCTTTTCAAGCTGGTCATTTTCACGAAAGAGCAACCCCTCAAAGTCAATCCCTGTTCTTTGTGTTGCGGTGGCTACCATCTGTTTGGCGATCTCGGATTGGTTGAAAAAATCCTCTCCCATTCCGACTGCTTGAGAGCCTTGTCCTGGAAATAAAAATGCACATTTTACTGACATCGTCGTCCTTTATATTGAAAAATTGGAGATTTATTGTAGCATTATGTTGATTTGATTTGTTGTTTTTGCAAAACGCTTTAATCTATCTGCAATACCGAATAGACTTCGGTCTCAAACTTCTGGCGACCTTGAAGAAATACAAGCTCCATCACAAAACACGCTTCGACACACTCTGCACCTACTTTATTGATGAGACTCGCTGCTGCACTTGCTGTTCCGCCTGTAGCAATGAGATCATCAACAAGCAATACGCGAGATTTTTCGCCACTGTAAGGAGAAATGCCATTCTCTCCAAACGCGTCGATATGGATCTCAACCTCATCAAAACCATATTCCAAAGAATATTTTTCTGCCACTGTCGTATAGGGGAGTTTCCCTTTTTTACGTACAGGCACAAATCCTATACCAAGGCGATCTGCCAAAGTAGCACCAAAAATAAATCCTCGTGCATCAATCCCTGCTACATAGTCAAGCTCATAATCTAAATAACGATGCGAGAGATGATCTAAAAGCAGTTTGTATGCTTTTGGATTGCCAAGCAGTGTGGTGATGTCTTTAAAAAGAATACCAGGCTTTGGAAAGTTGGGAATATCGCGAATAGCTTGAAGCAAGATATTTTTTTGTTCGATAGTCAAAATGTGCATTGTGATAGAACTCCAAATCAATAGTATTTTGATTATATCTCAACTGTTTTAAAACAAATGTTCAGTCACTTCAATGGCGTGTGCGTCTCCCACTGCTTGATTCGTGAGTTTTCCTTCCAAAGTATTTAATGCACTTCTCATCGCTTCAGAACTCCTAATTGCACTCTTTACACCCAAATGTGCCAATAGTTTGATATATGGAAGCGTAGCATTAGAAAGTGCAAAAGTGGAAGTTCGAGGATAAGCTCCTATCATGTTCATCAATACCAATAAAATATGTACTTCTCATGAATCCTCTTGTAAAAATGTTTGAATAAAAGGAGTAAAAGTCAACGATGCCAATGCACCATAAATTTTAAAACCTTGGGGCGTGTGTTTTGGTAAGCAGTAAATCTTCGATATGTTGGTAGTTAAAAAACTGTATACATCAAGTAAGCCTACTTGACGGGGTGACCGAAAGTTGTAAAAGGGTTGTCTGACACGCAAAACAAAAGGTTTTAATACTGAGTTTATGACAACTTAAACATCGCATTAGCTAAATAATATTTCGAATAACAATGGCATAATGCAACACCAAAAGATTCACCATAAAAATCGCCATGGAGGAACCTCGTGAGATAAATTGTTGTAAAGTCGTTCGCTCTTTGCCATTGGTCTTCATGGCAACAATAAAATGCACCACCGTCATCACCACCAAAAAAACAACGGCAATCAATTTATAACGCAATGAATCAATCACTTGATTATGTATATCTAAAAAAAGTATCTCCATTAAACCATTACTACTAATCATTAACATCCCTGTGGTTAACAATAAAACCAACGAAACCATTTCAAAATAACCAAATATTGGTCCAATAATCGGATAAACAGCCTGTTGGTCTTTTTTATCTCGGAGCGAAACACCCAAAACAAACATAAATACCGACCCACCTATCCATGAAATCGCCGCAATCAAATGTAAATGTATTTGCCAACCCAAACGCTCTCCTTTATCCAAACTATTCTCTTCGATTCATCTAAAATCAAACAAAGAAGTATGTCGAAATATTTTA
>DYPM01000177.1 GCA_020719895.1 Sulfurovum sp.
GTCGTCAAAGCTGTGGATAATACGGTGGATGTGGCTCGGCAATTGGCGGAGGATACAAGAAAGGAACAAGAGTGTTGGCAAGTCACCAAACAAGATACGATTGATGGTGTATCGTGGACGCTTGGAGACGATAGCTTGAAGTCTACCAATAAAGACAAATGGGCAGAAAAAATTACACTATCCAACAACGAGTGGAATAACTGTATGCCAACTTCAGTGGCAATGATTCTCAACTACCACCGAATGCAAAAAGGTTTAACAAGTCTTTATAATAAGGACAAAAATGGGAGTTGGGATAGTTGGGGATATGGAAAAGAAATTAATATGAACAATTTTGACTATCCGCATAGATATGTACAAAAAAGAGATGGAGGCATTGGCAATACCTATATCGCCCATTTAGCAGATAAGTTTGGTACAGAAAAAGGGATATTGACGCCAGGCACAGATCCTGTTGATCTGTTTTTTAAAGTCCCTGTAGCAGTCACGACAGAGATCAAAAATGAACTATCTCAAGGCTATAACTACGCACGCGGATATGCCTACAATAGTGCGATAGCTGTATGGAATATTGCAACAAACCATACAAAAATACAAGGCTATATTGAGAGCAACGATCCTGTTGTCTATGTGGCGACGCCAGGAGTGTATGTCGGTTCCATACGCTTGAATTCAGCGCATGCCATGCCCGTAATTGGTTATAAACGAGAGTATTGGGATGGTCGCAGTCTTTGTACTAAAAAATATTGGGCAGAAGAGCGATGGCTTTATGTAGATACTACTTGGGGATTCAATCGCGGTTTAGTAAGATTTGATACCTATGGCAACTATGGAAGCCCTGGGCTTATTGCCTATATTCACGTTAATAAATAAGGAATTCGATATGAAAACAAAAATAAAACTTTGGACAATAGGTGTGATAGGCGTTGTCATTTTATTAACAGCAGGTTGTCAATGTGAATACGATAAAAATCCCATTTTAAGTCAAGCAGTAGTTTTTGATCACGCATTAGTAGGAGAAGACAACCTCGTCTATCTCCCTGTCTCCAAAAACGGCACAAACTATTGCTACCAAAAAACAGTCACTGATGAGTGGCTAAGCGTAGAGGCTTCAGTGTGTGAAGCTCAATCTCCTAAAGAAATTATTAGTTACCAAGAAAACACAGTCACAGTCACAAACAAAGAGACAGGAGATATACTCTTTACCGATACACTGCCGACAGTTGCACAAGTAGCCGAAGAGACCAATACCAGTTATGATGGGAGAGAAGCGTATACCTATACCTATCTGAAAATGGATGACTATAATGCTACGTGGGATAGGAAGACGCATTTTATGGCGGTTGGATATTTATATGAATATTTTTATGAAAACTATTACTTATTAACCAAAGAAAGCAACTCTACTTGGAATATTCAAGATACACTTTCGATGAGGCAAAGCAAGAATAAAAGCACAATCAACACAATACGATCAGGTGGGAGCTTAAATGAATTCCCAAGGTATATTAATTTGTTTAATTGTGACAGTATGAATACCATTATGGCAGTTATAAAACATTCTTATTTGGGTAAAGCCTTAAATTGTCCGAGGGTAATGGATGAAAACTATACTTGCTATACATTTGATACAAATGGCTCAATCATTTCCACAGAGTTATTTGGAGAGGTGTATGCAGTAAACTATCGCACCATTCTCACTCAAAAATTTAAAATAAACAAAACCTATAAAAGAGGAAAAGACAACTACATCACCACCTACACCTACTTCTTTGACAAACAAAACCGTTTGAATATTCTCTATGTCGATGCTAATGCCAATGGCAACTATATGATCTACGAGATGTATGAGAATGGGAACCAAACCACCCCGACTTTGACACAGAAGGTTTATCTTTGATGTTCATTGTCGTAGCAATCGGATACAAACAAACATACTGGGATGGCAATCGTCTTTGTCCTAAAAAA
>DYPM01000057.1:0-2426 GCA_020719895.1 Sulfurovum sp.
TTTTAGGACACAACAGATGCCAAATCAAGTTTGGCATGACGGTTTTTAGAGATGCTATTTATTCAGCAGTCCCAATTACCCAATAAGCGTTTTTGCAAATGTCTCAAAGTAGATCTCTTTAACCTCTTGGAGTGAAAGTTCAACTTGATTGATTTTTACTTTATCGCCACCAATCGTTCCAATCTTTGTGATACTTAAATCAACTGCATTTGCCATAGCGATCACTTCATCTACAGCATCACTCTCAACTTCCAAAATCGCTCTGCTTTGAGACTCATCGAAAATATCACGCGAATTTTCTACAGTCACATCAGCCTCTATGCCGATACTTGAAACTGCTGCCATTTTGGAGAGAGCAATCGCGATACCACCGAGATTGACATCTTTGGCACACTTTAAAAGCCCTTTTTTATTGGCTTCAATCACAAGCTCCCAAAGTGCCAACTCTTTGGTGTAGTCAAACTCACCCAAACTTCCCGCCGTCTCGCCGTATAGGGCTTTGATATAGAGAGAACCGCCAAATGCTCCTTTTGTTTCGCCTACAAGCAAAAGTGTATTTCCCTCTTTTTGAAACACCGAAGGCAAGACTTTGTTTTGATCATCATTGAGTCCTACCATCGCGATAGCAGGTGTTGGGAAAACCGAGACGCCGTTAGTTTCATTATAGAGTGAGACATTTCCGCTCACGACTGGTGTATAAAGTGCGATGCACGCCTCTTTGATTCCTTCACAACATTGTGCAAACTGCCACATCACTTCAGGGTTTTCAGGGTTTCCAAAATTGAGACAATCAGTAATCGCAAGCGGTCTTGCACCACTCATCGCGACATTTCGACCCGACTCTACAACCGCGAGTGCCGCACCTTTGCGTGGATCTATATAGCAATAGCGTGGATTACAATCCGCACTCATTGAGAGTGCCTTGCCGTTCTCTTTGATACGAATCGCGGAGGCATCAAGAGATCCTGGGCCTTTTGTGGTATTGGTCTGCACCATAGAATCGTATTGGTTGTAAATCCACGCTTTGTCTGCCACTTCTAATGCACCAAGAAGAATTTCGTACGCTTTTTGATCTTCTACAGTAGAGAAACTCTCGACTGTTTTGGCGTTTACTTCGTCCAAATACGCAGGTCGCATTGTCGGTCTATTGAGTATTGGAGCCTCTTCGCTTACGGGTGCGATAGGCATATCTGCACACTTTTCTCCATGCCAAAACAACTCCATACGTCCCGTATCGGTCACTTCACCGATCACCGCAACATCCAAATCCCACTTCTCAAAGATATCGATAATCGCCTGCTCACTCCCTCTCTTTGCACAAATAAGCATTCTCTCTTGAGACTCTGAGAGCATAAACTCATACGGTGTCATTCCACTCTCGCGTGCTGGTACTTTGTCAAGATTCATTTTGATTCCTGCACCTGTTTTACCTGCCATCTCAAAACTCGAAGAGGTGAGTCCTGCTGCTCCCATATCTTGGATTCCTACGACGTGGTCTGTTTTGAAGAGTTCCAAACACGCCTCAAGCAACAACTTTTCGGTAAACGGATCTCCCACTTGTACAGTTGGTCTCAAAGACTTAGAGGCTTCAGTGAAACTGTCACTACTCATCACCGCACCGCCGAGTCCATCACGTCCTGTTTTGGAGCCGACATACATCACCGAGTTGCCCACGCCCGATGCGACACCCAAAAAAATCTCATCAGCTTTCACAAGCCCCAACGCAAACGCATTGACCAAAATATTGCCGTTGTAGCTCTCATCAAAGCTCACTTCGCCACCAATTGTTGGCACGCCCATACAGTTTCCATAGCTTCCGATTCCCTCAACTACACCACGCACAAGGTGTCGTTGGTATTTTGCGGTATCACTCTCACCACTTATCGTGCCAAATCTCAACGCATTGAGGTTGGCTACAGGTCTTGCTCCCATCGTAAATACATCACGCAAAATTCCGCCCACACCTGTCGCTGCACCTTGAAACGGCTCAATAAAACTCGGGTGATTGTGGCTCTCCATCTTAAACACTGCTGCCATTCCATCGCCAATATCGATTACGCCTGCATTTTCGCCTGGACCTTGAATCACCCACGGTGCTTTGGTGGGGAAACCGTTGAGATATTTTTTGCTTGATTTGTAAGAG
The DNA here is from genome assembly GCA_020719895.1 of Sulfurovum sp. Classification (GTDB taxonomy): domain Bacteria; phylum Campylobacterota; class Campylobacteria; order Campylobacterales; family Sulfurovaceae; genus Sulfurovum. The sequence continues at coordinate 2,144 of DYPM01000057.1, forward strand.
CAATGTTCCGACCACATTGCAGAGAAGATACCGATCTCTACGATATTGGGATGACGACCTTCGAGAATTCGGACGATCTCTTCATATTCGGGGTGACTGAGTTTGTGGGTTTTGAGTACGTGATCTAAATTTTCGACAGGTTGAGACATCGACAAATCTCCTTTTTTGATGCGGATAATAAAGGACGATTTTATCTAAAAGGGGTTGAATGGGAGTTTTGAGTTGGGATAAAAAATATCATATTTTGATAATGCTAAAATTTAAGAAATACGATGGTTCTATT
>DYPM01000057.1:2526-11221 GCA_020719895.1 Sulfurovum sp.
TAAAAAATATCATATTTTGATAATGCTAAAATTTAAGAAATACGATGGTTCTATTCAGTTGTAATAATATTTTCGCTGGTAGCCAAAGTATCAAATGTATCGCACACCAAAACATATACTGCTTTAGCCTTGGAATGATTGGGACGCGAAGGGATCAGAATGTCTATCAAAATATTGGCATCAAAAAAAATCTTATTCATATTTTTGTGCTTTGATCTCTTTGTGGGACAGCTCACCGTCTGCTTCGCCAAACTCTCCAACAAAATCCAATATGGCACGCTTTTTTTGTTCTCTTTTTTGTTGCTCTTTTAGCTGAATCATTTCTATCACCTCATCGGCATACTCGGCCGATATAAACAAACCTTTTTTTTTCTTACTTTTCATATCAAATAACATGAGAATATCCGCTGGAGCATTTCCACGTATAAAATCACGAAAAGAAACCTGTTCGATTGTCATCTGAATCCTTTTTTGTCATATTTGACTATTTTAGTCATTATTTCTACCTATGTCAAATATAACATTAATTCAGATGGTTCAATCGAACCATCTTCTTGAAAAGCTCTCTTTGGTTTATTTATCGGTAGAACAATAAGAGGCTTCAGCAGAAAGACCAAACAAAGAAGTAGAAATATCGACTTTGAATGTGATTATTCTTTCGTTGTCACTCTTTATCTATCTAACACAAAAAAAGGAGGTGGCTATCAAGAGTATTGACAGAGGTTTAAAATGACTAAAATCCAACTTTTTGAAAATACTCTTTTACATACTCATAGCCAGAGTAGAGTGTCAAAGCCACTGCAATCCAAAGCAATAACTCACCGCCACTCCATCCCATTATCAAGAATCCAATGGCAAACATTTGCACAAATGTCTTCACTTTTCCCATCCACGAAGCAGAAATATCAATTCCCTCAGACACAGCAGAGACACGCAAACCCGTGATAAAAAGTTCACGTGAAAGAATCAAAAAAATAGCCCAAGCCGAAGCACTTCCTATAATCATCAATCCCAAAAATCCAGCAAGAGTTAGCATCTTGTCTGCTAATGGATCTAAGATTGATCCTAAATTTGTAATTTGATCAAATGTACGTGCGATATAACCATCAAAAAAATCAGTCATTGATGCTATGATAAAAACCATTAACGCAAAATAGTTCAACCATGTTTTATCAATTCCCTCAAAGATAGTAGCATCTTGATTGACCAAAAGAAAAAACATCAACGGAGAAAGAAGAAGCCGTATCGTCGCCAAAATATTAGGAATATTCATTAAAATAATAGAAACCTCTGCTGATTAAATATAAATCTTATAAGAACGACCAATCGAGAGAGTTGTCTGCTGAAGACCTAATTTTGAGCAAGCTCAAAATTTGAGAATCAACTCAATAGACTTCTTGCAAAGCAGGAAGTCTAAGCACGAAGTGCGTGAACTCTCACGCTTAAAACAACTTAGCGTTAGCAGTCTTTTGAAAAGAAAGTTGCTCAAATGGCAAGTTTTTTTCAAAAGACAATCCATAACGTTCATTAGGCGTTATTTTGAGTTCTGCAAGAACTCTAATGTTTGGCAGGCGTAATTTGTGTTGGCGAAAGAGTTGTTGTTATGGCTTCTTTGATAATGTACATTAGAACAATGACTGAAAGAAACTCATACCCCACAGCCCAACTCAACACAAAAGGAATGTGTTCAAAAAAATTACTGATATCCGCTTTCATATAAAAAATAAAAAATACCATACCTACGATATAAGGGATAAAGAAAATATAAAGAAATATAAAAATCCCCGAAGAAAGATTAAAAGATGAAAAATGGATTTTTTTTGTAAAAAACGAAGATTTGGATTTGATGGCTTTTGGAAGTGTAAAATGGGTTTCTGCTTCAATTGCGATTGTAGTGGGTGTATTTTCTTCTGCTTCAATCGTAGTGGATGAGGTGTGTGATTTCATCTCTTCATCAATATGAAACTCTACAAGCAGTATCTCATAGATCTCTTTTGCAAAAGAGATCGCTTCAGAGTTCACTTTTGCGATAAGCTCAATCATATTTTCATTACGATCTGCAGGATTAGACTGTTCTATTAATGCTTTACGTTTAATAATGTCTTGAAAACGTTTACAAAGAAACAAAATCCTAATACCCACATCGCTCTGACTGATTGTTTCTGGACTACTAACCACTTCTTGAGTAATTTTTTCGATATGCTCTTCTAATGCTTGATCATATAAAGAAGAATTTTCATACTGCGATAAATTTTTATGCAACTCCAGTAGAGCATCTCTGATATCTTTCATAAGTTATTCTCCAAAATGGTTTTATGATTACAATCCAAACCCTCCAACTTTGGTTTATCTAAAGGTAGTTCCGCCGTCTATCACAATTGTTTGACCTGTGATCCAAGAGGCATCAGGCGTACAGAGAAAGTAGATTGCACCCGCAAGATCTTCGGGAGAACCCATACGATTGAGCGATGAACGCTTAATAGTTTCTGCTTTCACCTCTTCGTAGTTTGTAAATGCCTTGAGTGCATCTGTATCGATAGGACCACCTGATACTGAATTGACACGAATGCCCATCTCTCCAAGCTCCACAGCAGCATAACGTGCCATTGTTTCTACAGCAGCTTTATTGGTGCCGTGTCCAGCGTAGTTTTCGATGTAGATGAGATTGCCTGTTGAGCTAAGTGTTACGATAGCACCGCCACCTAATCTCTCCATACGTTTGACTGCCTCTTGACTTCCAGCGACAAATGCACCGACAGTTGCCGTATAGATATTTGCTAATCCTTTTTTTGGCTTGAGCTTCATAAACTTACCATATCCGCCCACGACTGAACGACCATAAATCATTGCATTACTTACAAAGAAATCTACGCGATCAAAATCATGATCAATCGCTTCAAAAAGTGGTTTAAACTCATCTGTATCCAAAATATTGAGAGGATAAGCGTGTGCTTTGATGCCGTAAGTATCCATCAACTCCTCTGCTGTTTTTTGAGCTGACTCTTTGTTGGAATTATAGGTAAATGCAACATTAACACCATTTTGTGCAAATTTTTTGGCAGTTGCCAAACCGATTCCTTTGGTTGCTCCTGTAATAACGACTGTTTTGCCTTTCATTTGCGACATTTATGCTCCTACTATAATATAGTTTTTCATGATTGATTCGATTGCTTTCATATTGACGACACTTGGGGCTGTAAGCGGTAAGCGATACTCAAGTGTGTCGATAAGTCCCGCGATGTACATTGCTGCTTTGATAGGTATTGGATTGCTTTCGCAAAAAAGAATTTGGTTGATATCAATGAGTTGCTCGTTGATAGATTTAGCAGTATGAAAATCTTCTAAAAGTGCTGCGTGTACCATTTTGCTTTTGATATCAGGAAGAAGATTGGAAGTCACCGAAGTCACTCCTCTTCCGCCACTTGCCAAGATGGGATAATCAATCGCATCATCACCACTAAAAAGATAGAGTTCGGGGATTTTTGCCATCAACTCTACCGTACGCTGAAGAGATCCTGTCGCTTCTTTGATTCCAATAATATTAGGAACATCTTCAAAAAGTCGCTTGACAGTATCAGGCAAAACATCAACACCTGTACGCCCTGGAACATTATAAAGCATAAACGGCAATGAGACAGAAGAAGCGACTGCTTTATAGTGCTGATAGAGTCCCTCTTGGCTTGGCTTGTTGTAGTAAGGACTTACAGAAAATATCGCATCTGCACCTGCTTTTTGTGCATTTTGAGCAATCCAAATCGCTTCGTGCGTCGCATTGCTTCCTGCTCCTGCAAGTACTTTTGTCTGTGTACCTTTACACACCTCTACAGCTATTTGGATGCATCGTAAATCTTCCTCATAAGTGAGCGTTGCACTCTCACCAGTCGTTCCGACAGGGCAGACTGCATCGATACCGTTATCGATTTGTCGTTGAATAAGCGTAGCAAAAGTAGCTTCATCCAGCTTTCCATTTTTAAATGGTGTAATGAGTGCTGTAGTAGCTCCTGTTATGTATTCATTCATCACTTTTTCCTATTGGTTTGGTTGCATCTTTTTGGTGGTATCTTTTTTGAGTATCACAGTAGTAGAACGTGAGTGATCAAAATAACGTTTTGCAACCGTCTGAATTTGTTGGAGTGAAATTGTATCCAATTTCTCTTCATAGTGAAGCAAAGGCTCAAGATTGCCCTTAGAGAGAAAATCGCCATAGAGATCAGTCACAAAAAGAGAGTTTTCAAGAGAGTAGATAAATTCGGCTTTGGTATTGATTTTGACCTTGTCAAGTTCGGCTTGAGTTACATCACCATTTTTGATCTCTTCAAGCTCTGCTATGATTTCATTTTCAACACTCTCAGGCTCGACACCTTCAGCACACATTGCCATAATCAAAAAAATACTTGGATCTTTGAGTTCCATATTGTAACCATAAATACTATTGACCAATTTTTTCTCATTCACTAAGCGTTGCTCAAAACGACTACTTTTACCGTGACTAAGAATATGAGCGATTGCAGAGAGTGCGACTTGATCTTCGTGTTCAAAATTAGGTATAGAGTAAGCGATCGCAAGTGTATTGACTTGATTTCCTTCTTTGTGAAGCGTGACACGTTTTGCTCCATCTACTTTTGGCTCTACGGCTTTGACTTTAGGAACTTCAACACTGTTTTTAATCTCTCCAAATTGCTTTTGAGCTTCATCAAAAACTGTTTGTGGCTCGATATCGCCTGCTACAATCAAAATGGCATTGTTAGGTTGATAGTGGCTCTTATAGAAAGTACGAATATCTTCAATCTTCCAATCAAGAATATCCTCCATAAATCCAATAGGCAACCAATGGTACGGATGATACGTAAAGTGAGTATTAAAAAGTCTAAAATAGAGATATCCCATCGGACTGTTATCGGTACGAAGTCTTCGCTCTTCGGCGACTACATCACGTTCGGTCTGAAACTCTTCATCGGTAAGATTGAGATTGCTCATCAATTCGGTAAACAACTCCAATGTCACCTTAAGATTTTGTGAAGCAGTTTTGATAAAGTAGTGAGTACGATCAAAACCTGTCGAAGCGTTATTGATGCCTCCATAGGATTTGACAATCTCATCAAATTCACCCTTTTGGAGTTTTTTTGTCGATTTAAAACTCAAATGCTCAAGCATATGTGCCATACCACTTTTGCCCATGATTTCGTTGCGACTTCCAACTTTATAGTTAATATCCGTAGTGATAACGCCTGTTTTGTTTTCCATTGGAATGACAACGATTTGCAATCCATTGTCAAGCGTTTTGGTGTAGTGCAGAGGAAGAGAGTTTGCCATAAGAGTTCCTGTAAAAAGCAATGTTATCAACACTGCTGTAGTAGATTTTTTGCAAAAAGAAAAAAATCTCTTAAAAAATTTAAATCCCAATAGAACCATCTGAAAAATGCTCAAATTTTGAGCAAAGCTCAAAATTAGGTCTTCAGCAGACGGCTCTCGCGACTGGTCGCTCTTGTGAACACTCTGATTTTTCAGAGAGTTCAATATTTTATAGACTAAATTACTGTCATAATTGTACATATTTATGATTCCTTGCCATTTTTCCAATCAGCTCCAATTGCGTCTGAAATATGACTATATCCATCTTTTTTTAACATTTCTATGATTCCCTCATTAATCTTTTTGATAAGGCTTGGTCCTTTATAGACCAACATACTATACACTTGCACCAATGACGCACCTGCTTTGATACGTCTATACGCCTCTTCTGCACAATCAATGCCTCCTACAGAAATAAGAGTGGTTTTACCATAAAGCTCTTTGCCGATAGCTTGAAAAAGTCGATAAGATTTTTCGGTCAATAATGCACCAGAGATACCTCCAAAGTTCTGCTTGTATGGAGAGTTGGTGAGAGTGTAATCAATTGTTGTATTCGTGGCGATAATACCTGATGCTCCTGCTTTGACTGCGACTTTACAAAGTGAAACTGCCTCTTGAGGTTCCATATCAGGAGCAATCTTGAGAAGGACAGGTTGCGTGGTGATCTCTTTTGCCATTGCAAAAATCTCTTTGATAAATGTCTCATTTTGCAAATCTCTCAATCCTGGTGTGTTTGGAGAAGAGATATTGATAACGACATAATCGCCATACGTTTTGAATGTTTCAAAAAGTATTTTGTAGTCATTGAGTGCGTCAGACTCTGAAGTAAGTTTGTTTTTGCCAATATTAATACCAATAGGATAGTCAAAAAAATAGAGCCTCTCAAGACGACGAGACATCGCTTTGGCTCCTTTGTTGTTGAAACCCATCGCATTTTGTAACGAACTTACATCAAGAAGGCGAAAAAGACGTGGTTTAGGATTGCCTTCTTGAGGCAAAGGCGTAACGGTGCCAATCTCAGTAAATCCAAATCCAAGTGTTGGCATTGCAGTGATGTAAGAGCCATTTTTATCAAACCCTGCACCTAATCCTACGGGATTTTGAAATCTACGTCCAAAAATATGCTGATGAAGCATTTCGTGAGAAACAAAATAGTGTTTTGTAAGTTTACGCAAAAGCCAAGGAGAGTAAGAGATAGCACGAAGTCCAAATCCTGCAATATTATGTGCTTGTTCTGGACTGAAGAGAAAAAGGATTTTTTTGAGTGTTTGATAACTACAAAATTTCATTTGAGTTTACCATTCATAAAAGTAGTGTAAAGAAATGGATACTCCATAAAGCTTATCAACCTCTTTGATATTTTGCGGATGATAGTAGTAAGCACCAATATCGCTATCAAGAAGATCCGTAGTATAAATCACAAATCCTCCCCTTGCACCCAAAAAAGTATCAGAATACTCTTGTGATGCAGTAAGACGGGTTTTGTCAAAATAGACTTTACCTGCAGTAGCTCCCAAATAAGGTCTTATTTTTGGTGTTCCAAAAAGTGTATCTGTCAAAAAGTTATCGATACTCATTTGGTATTGATGGTTGTAAGATTTGACTTGATCAAAATTCAATGTGGTACGCCAATCCACCGTTTGTTGTCCGTATCGAAGTGAGTAGCCTTTTTTGGATTTTATTTTTGGATCTGTTTTTATAGTTTCGTTGGTAACGCCTACGCCAAAAAAAGAGTAGTTATATTCACCATCCCCAAACAAAAAAACAGAAAAAAAACAAAAAAAAACAAAAATATATCTTACCATTTACCGCTCCTCTAAAATTCCTGCCAAGCAGTGATGACGCCAAATTACTCTATCTCTCGCGTCAAATTTTGTTCTTTAATCTCTACTTCGCCAATAGTAACTTTAGTGACCAATCTTACACTTCTTACTTCATTAAATCCACACGCGCGACCACACTCTACAGCACCAGAAAGATAGTAGCTTCCCGAAGGAATGCCATAAAACGCATAATTTCCTTTGTCGTCTGAAGAGGTGGATTTGAGATGATCATAGAATCTTGGATCAGGCTCTTCCATCTTGCGACCACCCACATAACTCTCTTCATACCATTGATTAGAATAAGAAGTGACGGGATTGAGATAGAGTCGTGTATTGGCACCTGAAGCAATTGGTCTTCCATTTGTATTGCTAAGAAAAATTTTTCCTTTAACAGACGCAGTTCCTGTATTGTGAAGATACTTATACTCTTCATTTGGAAACGCGATACGCTCCACTAAATCTTCAGACATTACCTCTGAAATTTGAGTTTTGGTCTCTGTGAGATTCTCTTGAAGTGGTTTTACATCTATATTTTGTTTTTCTTCCCAAGGATTTTTTACCTTTGGATCTTCTGGTTGAGGATACGATTTTAGGTTTGGTAATTGAGGCTGTTGTGGTCCACAACCAATGATAAATAGTCCAATAACAAGTGCGAAGAATAGTACTAAAGAGCGTTTCATTGTCTCTCCTTTTTTAAAATGCGATTATACATACAATTACCTAAGGTAACGAATAGAGTTCCTTGAGTCTCTCGTAGAGTTCATCGGGCGTAATATCGCTATTTTGATCAAGAATCCGCGACATCACTACATTATCCTCTTCGCCGTTCCATACTTTGATGTAAGTCCCTTCTTTATAGCCATGATCTTGTCTAAATTGATTAAGTATATTTTTGCCTACATAGAGGCGATAGAGTGCCTCAAGATTGAGTTGTGACTGTATCGCTACGTCGATAAATGCTTCAAATAATATATCGATATCTTGAGTACAAAAGAGTGTTTGGATTAGTTTTTCTACTGTTTTGATATCTTTGTAGTAGTCTTTGTCATTTGGCGTTATCTCACCACAAAAGAGTTTGAAGTTAGGCAACGCCGTTAGCTTCTGTGAAAGATTCTCTATCGAACCTTGATGATGGATTTTGTACTCTTGCAGTCCCAATGAAAGTACAAAATGCCAAATATCCACTACCTCTATTTTGATATTGGCATAGTCAGGTGTCGCATCGATGTTTTTCCAATGTTTCCACGGATAAGACTCAATAAGCTCTGCACACTCCAGATAGATACACCGTCTCCAATCTATAATCTTGCCGTGTTTGGTTGTGCCATTTTCCCAATTTATTCCATTGGTGTCATCATTGAGAGTTTGTTGGAGCTGTAACATTTGTGTGATTTTGTTCATACTCTATACCTTTTGAGAGCTATTTGAATGATTGAGCCATATGAATAATTCTCAAATTTTGAGCAAGCTCAAAATTAGGTCTTCAGCAGACGGCTCTCGCGACTTGTCGCTCTTGTAAG
>DYPM01000178.1 GCA_020719895.1 Sulfurovum sp.
GTGTGTACACGAAGCAGGTCAATTGCTTTCTGAGATCTCTGCACAATACACAAAAGAGGGTTATGCTAGTTTCGTTGGCATGAAAATCAAAGATATGACCAATATTCTTTCTGCTGCTGATGCTGGTGCTCTTGCAGGTAAAAATGGTGTATTGAATACCGCCCTCGTAGAGACTGGTGCTGACTACTATTGTGACGGAAAAGTTGTAATTACCTTTGACGGCGTACAAGCTGGTGCTGACTATAACCTTACTGTTACTGTCGCAGCTGCTGCAATTGCTGGTTCACCTGCTGCTGAACAAGCTAGACAAACCATCAAAAAAGACATGCTTAGTGATGCTGCCAATAAAGTCTACTCTCTCTAATCTTTATAGAGTCTAACTGCTTTTGCCACTCTCTTTGGAGGGTGGCTTTCGTATTTCTATAAATATCTCTCAATTGTTCTTATCCTCCCAGCCATTGATAGAGTTTTATAAAAAAGAAAGGGTAGCAGATGCAAAGAGTTCATCAAGCATTTACGATGATAGAAGTTGTTTTTGTCATAGTCATTATGGGTATCCTCTCAAGCGTTGCGATGAAAAAACTCTCTACCAATATGACAGATGCTAAGTCAGTGATGTGCGTTAGCCATATGGGTGAATTTATCTCTTCTGCTACACTCAAATACACTCAAAATGGTCATACGCTCTTCAAAGAACTTAAGGCAAGTGATATGACGAATATATTGACATTTAACGGTGCTATCCCAAGTGGTGCAAATGCATTTAAAAACACAAAAGTAGATACAGAAGGTGTCGACTACTACTGTGATGGATATAAAATAGCAACATTTTTGGGTCAAGCTACAGGCTCTCACTATCTTTTCATCGTTGCCATCGCCGATACAAGCACGATAGACTCTCCAGTCGCACAAAGTGCCGCGATAGAAGCAAAAAAAAATATTCTTAACGGCGAACAAAACAAAACATTTTCACTTTAAACAAAGGTAAAACCCATGAAACACAATCACAAAGCATTCACGATGTTAGAATTGGTCTTCGTCATCGTCGTCATCGGTATTTTATCGGCTATCGCCATCCCCAAATTCGCCGCCAACCGAGATGATGCCACGATCGCAAAAGCCAAAACAACCATCAATGCCGTTCGTAGTGCATTAGCCACAGAACGCCAAAAGCGAATTATGAGCGGACAATTTTCCTCCATCACTAAGCTTAGTAGCGATATAGGATACAACAAACCTATGTTTGATCAATTTGTCTACTCTAATGCCACTACAGGCGAGAGCGTATTGGAATATCCAGAAACCTCATGTGCAGATGCCACAGCACAAGGATGTTGGGTAATGCTCGATGTCAACACCTACACCTACAAAATGCCTGTAAGCGGAACGGTGGACTTCAACATCACAAACAACCGTTTCAATTGCAAATTGCCAAATGATCCAAACTGCATTCTTTTGACGAGATGACGAAAAAGGCTTCTGATGTATGCGATAACATTCGATTTGGATACAAACTGCTTGAGTGATAAATATCATGTTCCATCAAGCACAAATGCCTATGGCGATATTAGAAAGTTTATGGAGTCAAACAATTTCATTTGGCAACAAGGAAGTGTCTATTTTGGAAACGAAAAGGTTACTGCTGTATCTTGTGTACTTGTAGTTCAAGCACTTTCAAAAAAATACCCTTGGTTTGCAGTTTGTGCAAAAGACATCAGAATGCTTCGCATTGAAGAAAATAACGATTTAATGCCAGCACTCGGTTTTTAATTCTCTTTTTGGAGAGTCACGTTTATTACTACACCATTATACTTTTACGATCCTCCGCACCGCACCTTACTTATCATAGTCAAAAACACATCTCAGTTGAGACAACCATACAAGTAGCACCCAGCCTATGAAAAAAGACATCACCACCAAAGAAGCCATCACTGCTATCACTGAAGATATC
>DYPM01000179.1 GCA_020719895.1 Sulfurovum sp.
GTTAAAAGTGCCTCCATCAAATAGAAAAAGGGTAGAAATGTTTGTAGATAGTGTAGAGTTAATGCTTAGTTCAGGTAAAGGTGGTGCGGGATGTGTATCGTTTTGGACTGAAAAATTTGTTGTTAATGGCGGTCCTGATGGCGGTGATGGCGGTAAAGGTGGTTCGATTTATTTTAAAGTAGACAGCAACACCGATACTCTTTCTGCATTGCGTGGTCGTAACCATATCAAAGCAGAAAATGGCAGACAAGGCGAAGCACGTAATAAGTACGGACGAAAAGGTGTCGATACGATTATCACTGTGCCTCCTGGGACAACTGTCATTGATATGGAGACGAGCGAAGAGTTACTTGATCTGCTTGAAGAGGGAGAAAAAGTACTTTTTATAGAAGGAGGAAAAGGAGGACTTGGCAACTCTCACTTCAAAAGTGCAAGTAATCAACGCCCTACTTTCGCTCAACCAGGATTGCCAGGAATCACCAAAGAGGTACGATTGGAACTCAAAATGATAGCTGACGTGGGACTTGTGGGATTTCCTAATGTAGGAAAATCGACACTTATTTCGACGCTATCAAATGCAAGACCTCAAATTGCCAATTATGAGTTTACGACACTCACTCCAAAATTGGGAGTGGTTTTTATCGGAGAGTTTGACTCTTTTATGATGGCAGATATTCCAGGGATTATTGAAGGGGCGAGTGACGGACGTGGTTTGGGTTTGGAGTTTTTGCGTCATATTGAACGTACCAAAACACTTCTTTTGCTGATTGATGCAGCAAATTATCGAGAGATGCACTATCAATATCAAGCACTTTTGGTAGAGTTAGCACGCTACTCTGAGGCATTGGCAAAACGTAAATTTGCAATCGCAATTACAAAAATAGATGCTATGGATCAAGAGAGTGCCAATCTATTGATTGAAGGATTTTTGAATGATATTGGATTGACACCAAACGATACACTTAAAAAGTATAAAGTACAGAGTGATTATCTTAGCTATGGATATGTGCATGAGTTTGGTAAAAAACTTCCCACAGATGCACCGATTTTTGTGATACCAATCTCATCGGTAACACATGGCAATACCGAACCGTTGCGATATGCACTTTTTGATTCAGTGCAGATGGTCAAAGAAGAAGAGAAATAGGAGTCTTAATGGAACGCGTTGTTTTGAAGGTTGGCACGCATATATTGACTGAAAATGGCGTGATTGCAAAGCGTCGAATGTTGGCATTGGTAGATTTGATAGTGCAACTTAGAGAAGCGTCGTATGAAGTGGTTTTGGTTAGTTCTGGTGCAGTCGCCGCAGGATATACAAAACTTCCTCTTGATCGTAAATCAGTTGCTAATCGACAAGCTCTTGCTGCAATCGGTCAGCCTTTGTTGCTTAAAATGTATCAAGAGACTTTTGATTTTTTTGATGTTATCTGTTCGCAGGTGTTACTCAGTGCTGATGTGTTTGGGTTTCAAGAGCATATAGATCACGCCAAAGCAGCGATTGATACACTGCTCATCAACGGCGTAGTGCCGATTATCAATGAGAACGATACAGTGAGTATCGAAGAGTTGGTATTTGGCGACAATGATAGACTCTCTGCTCATGTTGCTCACTATTTTGATGCAAAGTTGTTGGTGATTCTCTCTGATATTGATGCGTATTACGACAAAGATCCTCACCGATACGAAGATGCAAAACGTAGAGCAGTAGTTACAGCAATTCTTCCGCAAGAGCTTGAAGCAGAACACTCTCCAAACAATCCATTTGCCACAGGTGGCATTGTGACCAAACTTTTGGCAGCAGATTTTTTGATGAAACAAGGACGCGAAATGTTTTTGGCGAGTGGATTTGACCTCTTTGATGTGAAATCTTTTTTAGTAGAACGTGTCCATCGTGGCGGAACACTTTTTTGTAAAAAGTCTTATTTAGCTTCCGAATAAACATAAG
>DYPM01000058.1 GCA_020719895.1 Sulfurovum sp.
TGAGCTTTACTCCCCCATTCTTGATAAAGCCTCCCACAAAAATTCCACTATACCGCACATTTAAGATAAAATGCCAAAAAAGAGAAAGGCTTAAATGACAAGAGCGAAGACTATGCTTTTACAGCTATACAATGGCAACCATACAGACATAGAGGCATATATGGTTGATGGACAATTGTATGCAACAAAAACTAGCATAGCTTTAATTATGCACGTTAACGAAAGAATGGTCTCAAAATGGGTTTCTGAAGGGCTAACAACTATAGGGGATAACAGCATTAAGCTTATCCCTGTAGATGAGGCAAGAATGTTTTATGTTAACAAGAGAGAAAAAGTAGAAATAAATTCAGTTCTTGACAATATACAAGATGATGGGGACAGTCTTGAGCCTTTTTTATTAAAAAAAATGACATCCTCTAACCTTAAGATTATTTTAGATATTGAAAAAGTCCAAAAGTTAAGGCACGAAAGACAAAAAGCAGGGGCAGACGCAGATATTAAAATATTACAGAGCGAGAAAGAACGGATAGAGTTTGAAATATATAAAAAAACGCTAATAAGAAAAGAAGCAGTAAATGATTATATTGAAAAGTCTCAAATTAGACTTGCAAGTGCAATTATGAAATCAATAGAAAATACAAAAACAAAAACAAAAAAATTCATCAAGAGTATGGTCACAGAAGAGCATCAAAGCAAAATAGATAAACATTTAGAGAGCTTTGTAGAGCATCTAACTAAAGACATAAAAAGAAATTTGGAAAATGAGTGATTTTTTCATCAGCAAAAATGCGATAAATATCTTTACGTATTTTAAGAAATCAAAACACTTAAAGTTCTTTGAGAAAAATATGTTTTTAACATCGGGGGCTATTCAGGGTTTTTTCAGTGTAAAAACAGCACCGCACACAAAGTTTGTACTTGAATTGGCAGATAATGAAAACATATCTATAATTTCACTTATGTGGTCATCTCAAACTAAAAAAACAACCACCGCAATGGGGATCATCTTCAAAAATATGGTCGAAAGCTATGATAACGCTTTTATTATGTTCCCAACAGCGAAAGCTCTTCCGAAAATGATAAAACACAAAGTAGAGCCTATCCTAAAAGGGTGTTTGCCTTTAAAAGATTTGGTAGAAAAAAATAGGGAAGATGAGGGTAAGAGAAAAAATACATTTCACTACGAAACATCGAAAAACATATTATCAATTCTTTCGCCAGTAGATACAAAATCAATCACAGCAAGATGGATGATGTTTGATGAGATAGCAGAAATGCACATCTCGGTTATATCAGAAGCAGAAGAGAGAGCAAAAACCTATAAAGATATTGGGTATAAGTCTATAAGGGTTTCAACTCAAGTGGACGAAGATGATGCGATAAATTATTCGTTTAATGCATCAGAAGCAAAGTTTATGTATATGATGAAATGTCCAAAATGCAATCATCTTTTTTACCCAGCTCCTCATCACCTAAAAACAATATCCATAGATGAGTACAGAGGTGAAAGAGAAGTAGACAAATTTGAACTACTTTCAAAATATGTACCAATAGCCTCAAAAAAAGCCCACTTAGAATGCGAAGAGTGTAGCTATAAAATATACGATGCAGAGCGTATAAAAATCATCGACAACGACGAGTGCGAATGGGTAGAAGTAAACGTTGTGCAAAACAAAGATGGAAGATTAATTTTTGAAGAAACAAAAGAAAAAACACCTTATTTTGAAAGCGTTGGTCTTGCAGTAAACACAATGTGTATGTCAGACGTACCAATAAAAGAGTTTATAAGAAAAGAGGTAGAGGCGCTTGTAGCTTCGCCAGACGACAGAGAGTATCTTTATCGAAAATATTACGCTGGCGATTGGAATATTTTATATAAATCACAAACAGGAGAATATCATAAAGCAAAAGATATTTTAAAAATATCAAATAGCCTAAAAAGAGGAGAAGTTAGAGATGATACAAATGCGATTCACATACAAGTAGACTTACAGGAAAACAGGCTTTATATCGTTGTTGCTGGAGTTAGATTTGGCAATGGAATGGTAATGGACATTATAGATTATGCAGAAGTCTATAATGAGGGAATAGGGCTTGATTGGGACTATCTTGAGGAGCTACTTGATAAGAGATGGACTAAGCAAAGCGGAGAAGAGATGATCTTCCGTTCTTGCGGAGTTGACATTCGAGGTTTTGCATTCAGAGAAGAGACAAGGTCCTATGATGCTATGCGTTTTATCGCAAAATATCAAGAGAAGCTTTCCTCTTATGGGGTTCTTGAAACAGACTCAATAATATATGCAACTATCGGACTCGACAAAACTCCGAGTGCAGGAACTTCATATGTAGAAAAAAAACAAAAAGTCACAAAAGAAGATGGAGAGAGAGTAGAGATAAAAGCAATTCACTTTTCAAACTTCAAAATCAAGAGTACGTACTTTAATATGCTCAATAGAGCAATAAAAAAGAGTAATGGCGAAGATATACAAGAATCATCTTTGATTTATATTAATAACGATATTGTAGATGAAGTAAATAATACAGAAAACATAAACAGCAGAAGCCTCTTTATTAACCATATGGTGTCAGAACACTTAGCAAGAGAGGTCAAAGACGGTAAAGTAGCAAGACAAGACATATACGTCAAGAAGTATTCGGGCGTCAGAAACGACTATTTGGATTGTATTGTGGGTTGCATACTTCAATCTTTATATCACGTCACATACAGGACGCAAAAAAAAGATAAGTTAGAGCTTTCAGATAAAGAAATAGATGATATCCTTAGCGATATTTATGATAAAATATAAAAAAAAGGTGGAATATGGCATATGGCATATCTTGATAATCAACTCGCCAACATTGAACAGCTTATTGAAGCTTGTTATACTCTACAAAAAGAGCATTTATCGAGTGATGCTCCATTGAGAGTCAAAATGTCAAGTGGTGATGAGATAGTTTACCACGATCTAAAAGAACTACACTCTCACCTAAGAGAGCTTGAGATGAAAAGAATGACCCTTATGGGCAATATTGTGAGAAGCTAAATGTCTTTTTTTTCAGGGCTTATAAACTTTTTTACTCCATCGATAGACAAAGGAGGAGTAGAAGAAAGTCTCCAAAATTCGCCCTTTATCCGTACTCACGTGAGAAATATGTTGGTGAAAAATCCATCTTTTCAGGCGTATGCGAGGATGATGAGGAGAGGCGTCTTCGGTACCTCTTTTAGCATACAATCTTTGGCAAAGGATGAAGTGTTTCAAGAGAGGTTCGAGTATCTAATTTCACAGTGGTCAAAGCGTAAAAACTGTGAAACAACAGGTATGTTCTTTTTATCGGAGGCACTAAGAAGTATTTCGGTCGAGTATGCTGGCATTGGTGGATGTATTATTGTCCACAGTTTTTCAAAAAAACACAAATACGGGTATAAGTTTTCTATCGTAACAGTAGACTCCATTGCCACCGAAAAACACATTCCTATGAATATGCTCTACAATGGCATACAACTAAACGAAGAGGGGGAAATAAGAAGTATTTGGCTTTATAATGGGTACAACCAAACAATACCAGTAGAAGTCAAAGCAAAAGACTTTACCCTAATTGTAAACAAGTGGGTATCGCCAAACCAGTACTCCGCATTATCGCCTTTTGCCTCTATTCTAGAGCTATTAGAACATCTCGACGACTACAAACAAGCCGAAATACGGTCTGCCAAAAAAATTGCCGACAACCCAATTTTTATAAAAACAAAATACTTCACTGACGCTTTAACGGCTAAACTTCAAGGACTTCGTGCTGATTCAAAATTATCTCAAAAAACAGAGGCTGAAATACTTACTCAGTCTTTTCGGCGGAGAGAAATTACCGATGATAGCTCAAAGAGATTTAGCTATATATCTGATGATGAAGATATTGAGACAGTCGACGTAAAGAGAGAGTCTGTTATGGAGACTATTTGGGAGAGCTCAATGAACTTAGCCGCCGCCGCTATGGGCGTTAGTAGTGCTAACTTGTATAACCAAAAAACAGCATCATATAACGATGGGCTAAGGATGTACAAAAATGACTCGGAAGAGTTCCAGCTTATCTTTGAAGAGGTAACAGAAGGGTTTCTTAGGGAAGTTATAGAAGAAAAACTTTTGCTTGGATTGTTTTTGTCAGGTCATCTAAAATTTCAAGATTGGGATTACATAGGGAATGAGGAAAAATATAAGCCAATACAGTTTATGAAAAGAAGATTCACCCACATTGACCCTATTAAAGAGGAAAATGCAAGATCCGAAGGTTTTGCAAATGGCACAAGGAACGAAATAGATGAACTCTCCTCTCAAGGTATTGATTGGAGACAGCATCTCAAAAATATAGAGATGTATCAAAAAGCAAGAAAAGATATAATTATAGAAAAGGAAAAAAATGATTAATTTTTATGCTTCAACCGAAGAATATGCAGAGCGTACCATCGGCGAAAAGTTAGAATTAGCAACTTTTGAACGGTCTCATTTTTACCAACAAGTAGGGAATGTATCAAAAATATCCATTGATGGTATTACAGTCAAAAAAAATAACTGGTATGACTCTTATATGGGCATACTAATCGGGTACGATACGCTAATCAAATACGTTGCTATGGCGGAGGCAGATCCACAAACAGATACTATTCTATTTGTGATTGACAGCAATGGAGGCGATGTTGATGGGCTTTTTGAGTTTGTCGATATTGTCTCAAAATGTAAGAAAAAAACAGTGTCCCTTTACAAAAACACAGGTGCGAGTGCGTCGATTCTGTATGGCACTGTATCAAATGAAGTGTACGCAACTCCATATAGTGAGTTGGGGAGTATTGGCGTAGTGGCGGTATATAGGGAAGGGACTTCGGGGGGACAATACAAGGTGGCAGTTTCAAAAAACGCAAAAAACAAAAACTGCACTATTGAAAATAAATGCGGAGATAGGATTCAACAAAGGATTGACCATCTTGAAGATATGATGCTTGAAAGAGTATCATCACATACAGGGGTAAGCAGAGAGGATTTGATAGAAAAATTTGGTATGGGAGCTATGGTAAATGCAAGCGTGGCAAAAGAGGCAGGACTTATTTCTAATATAGTTTCAGAGGGAGAACTTATGGTACAATTAACATCAGAAAAAAATATGGAGAATAATATGGAAGAAAAAATCTTAGTGTTAAAACAAGCTTCAGTGGCAGTAGCCAAGTTCGGGCTTAATCCCCAGCAGGCAGAAGATCTTTCTTCCGCCGAAACGTTTCAAGCGTTCACAGAGAAATTAATGGCACTACACGCGTCACCTTCGCCATTTAATCCATCACCATCTTCGCCTCAATTTCAAGCACAACGAGAGACAAAAATTGGCGACAAAGCCTATACAATGGAAGACTTTGAGGCTCAGCTCAAAGCGGAGGTAAACAAATGAACCCGATTGTAATCACAATGGGAAAATCGGATTTCCAATATCAAGTATCCGATTTGGGACAAATTAGCCGTGACGAGGTAACTGTTGCTATTTCCACAACAGTTATCGATACAGGAACCGTTATGGGCGTAGTTACCTCCTCGGGACAATATGCCCCTTACAATCCCACAGCAACCGATGGTACAGAGACGGTGGTTGCCATCTTAGGAAGAGGTGTTAATACCACAACTACAGCCCAAAAGTCAGTTGTTACAGCAAGGCTTGCAGAGGTTAGCAAAACAGAGCTTGTCTTTGTTGGCACAGTAACAGCACAACAAAAAGAGACGGCGTATACATCTCTTGCTCTCAAAAATATTATAGTAAGAGGATAAAAAAATGAATGACTATTTAGAACTTCTCACGAAGCACCCACTCCAAACGGCATCTCTCATTGAAACTTCATACACATATAGCTCTGTTTTCTTGAGTTTTTTCGAAAAAATACCTGTGTCCGATACCTCCGTCCGCCTCGACGAGATCATTGAGGCACTCGGACTTATCCCACTGTCAGAAAGAGGCTCACCATTGCCTTTGGCAATGATGGAGTCAATCAAGACTACACTTCTTGATTCTGTTAGAGTCGGGCAAAGGTTACAGGTGCAGAATGAAAAATTGGCAGATATGATGTTTTTTGCCGAAAAGGTGGGCAAGCCCAAAAGTGCTTTGATTAATTACCTTTCAGGGAGAGCGAAAGCATTAGATTCGTCTCTTTACTACACTCTTGAGTATTTAGCCTTTAATGCCATTCAGGGAAAATTAGTAAACCCAAAAGACGGAACTACCAAATACGATTATTTCTCTATTTTTGGAGTAACACAGGCTCCTGAAGTAAACTTTGCACTTGGAACAGCAACCACAAACGTTGCAGACCTTGCAAATAAAGAAAAAATCAGAGTTCTAAAAGCTTGCGGTAACGCAAAAACAGCAACCACAAACGTAGTTGCTTATTGCAACACTTCATTCTTCCAAAAATTAATCAATCACCCAGCAGTAAAAGAAAAGTACATAAACACGGATGAAGTAAAAAAACTTAGAGCCTTAGAGGGGCTGGTATCTGTAGAGGACTTTGTTGATGTTGGAGGGATCCACTTTTACCATTACATCGGAAGTGATGATGATAAAATCTCTATTGCCACAGACAAATGTATCATATTCCCTACAGGGGTACAAAACAACTACATTTGGGCGATGAGTCCAGCGCTGGAAGTGTACGGCGAAAATATCGCACAAGCAAAGGTTAGTGGCGGTAAAGAAAAGTATAACTTTATAACCAGAGCGAATATGGACATTTTCTCTCCAACAAACGTGGATGTAATTAGCTACCCACTGCTTATCCCAACACGACCTGCCACACTTGGCAGAGGGAGAGCGTAATGGCAAGAATAATTATGACTACAGATGGGATGATCGTCCCTGGAATTTTTAAAAAAATGGGCGAAGAGGTGAGTGTATCAGATGAGCTTGCTATCGTCCTTGAAAACAAAGGAATGGCAAAAGCGGTGGAAGAGGCAAAAGCGGTGGAAGTTGAGGTGAAAGTTGAAGCAATTTCTACAGCAGACACTAAAAAAACAGCAACAAAGAAGTAATTCTTTGTCCGTTGGCGTTGTACACATCAGAAAAGCTACGCAAGACTCCCAATCTTGCAAAGGCTACATAGCAGAGTACAAGCAAAACGAAGTGGATGATAAGGAAAAGAAGTCTATGATAGAACTTCACGGACTATATCTCACCGTCGCTCCGATGAGTGGCGATATGTTCTCTATTGATGGTATCAACTATGTTTACGATAGCACCTTGTCAGTAGACAATTCCTCCTATAAAGTATTAGCAAGAAAAGTGAGACGATCGTGAAAAAACAAACTACCTTAGGAGAACTTCCAGAGATTTACGAGAATTTCGTAAAAGAAGCTATTTCAAAGGCAGGCAATGTTACAAAAGAGAAGATTCAAAGCAAAATGAAAAGCCAAAACACGATTTATGAGACCAGAGTCGTGAATGGTAAACCAATGCTACAAAAAAGAACCCCTCTCTTTCTTGGTCACAGGGAGTCCCACACAGTAGATGGCGGAAAGCCAATTGCAAATCCACAGAGGAACTCGGACTTTATGATAAAGTCTACAATGATAGAGAGAAAAGACAATCCTATTGTTGTAGTTGGAGGTGCAAAAAAAACAACTTTCGAGAGAAAGTTTAGAAATGGCACCGTCCTAAGCGAGCGTATTAAGGTGGGAGCGGTCTCATCAAGGACTGTTTACATACTTCATCGGATGAACTCGGGCATAATTACAGGCGACTACCCTATTCGTTCAAAATTGACGGACAAAGTAGCCGAAAAAAGAAACTTTATGCAAAGAGGCGAAAAGTCTGCAAGTATTGCAAAATATGTAAATGAGGCTTTATCAAGAATGGGGAGTAAGCTTTGACAAAAACAGATATTGAAAAAAAAGTATATGAACTTATTGTAGGCTCACAAGAGCTTGATAATTTTTCAAGTAACAAATATAATTCCCTTCCTACAGTGAGAAGAATTCTTGACTTGCACGTAGAAAACTACAATATATCGTCCCCAAATATTGTAGTAGCCTGCTTTACCAAATCATCAGAGAGCAACACATACAGGTTTGATGTGTCTGTAACGGTTGAGGTGCTAAGGGATTTTACCATAGCAGGCACGATAGAAACATCTTCCGTTGTGGAGGAAGAGAGGGAAAATATAGATATAGTATCAGAGATTATACAAGATGCTATAAAGTTGGGGCTTAGAGGCACCTCAAGCTCGATAGATATAGAGTCAGAGTTCTATCTCCCACAAGGGGAAGAGTCTCTATTTGAAATAATGCTTTTTAAGATAGAAATTAAAAAGTGTATTACCAAACTATAAGGAAAAATAATGACATTACAATATTTGGACAAACTGCTTTTTGCCTTTGAAGATGCAACTCAAGCCGTTCCTGCTGGAGCGGTTGTTTTTCAAACTTGTGTGGAGCAAAACGATGTCGCAGAGGCAGTCGAGTATAAAGAGACAGCGTGCCTCAATAGAGAAGGCAAAAAACAGATCGGAGGCAAAAGAAGTGTTTCAGGAGGGGTAGGCTTTACCCTCGCAGATGATAACGCATATTTTTTACTAAAGGGAGCTATGGGAAATCCTGTAGTCACAGATGCGACAACGGCTACTCTTGCAGTAAGCACCGTCTACGCAGTTGGCAATAGAGCCAATCACACAAGTGGAGGGATCCCTTTTACGCTTGTTTGCACTAAAGGGGGGACGACAGGGGTGGCACTTCCAGCATTGACAATTTCTGATTTCAGAAAGGTAATCACAAACGGAACGGCCAAGTTTAAAGTTTACACAAAGTTGAGGGTGAGCGTGTTCACGCCTCAATATACCATTGAAAGAATGGCTCTACAAGTAGAAAACATCGAGATCGCAGACGCGTCAGCGTGGAAAAAACAATATCGCCACTTCGAGGTGGATAAAGTCTCTTTTAACTATGACCCAGACGCCAATATGGACATCACATTGACGCCAATTGGAGCAGTGCCCTATGATGAAGAAGATGTTGGGTTCTCTTCCTTTTCAGACTCCACAACGTACAAAATTGTACAAGAGTTGGAAGCAGAAGCGTTTGGTGGCGACACTAAGCTCGTCAGCGCAACGTTTGGCGGATACCCAATCAGGGCGGATATGATTACAGTAGATTACACAAACGCCTCATCATCAAAAAATATGATGAATCAACAGACGCGAGTCGATAGAGACAGGTCGGTCACAGGAAAAATCGTTTGTGAAATGAGTAAGATAAACTATTTGGCGATGAAGGAGAGAGTATCCTTTGATTTGTCTATGGTTTCATACACCACATCTAAACACACCTCTATCACCACATCTTTGGTTGGTTGTAAGCCTCGATTTAAAGATCCACTGTACGAGGCTCACGATAAAATAATGTTAGAGATTGAGTTTGATACTTTTGCTGATAATATTGTTTGCACACTTGTAGCACCGTCTTATGTTTCTAATGGATTGGTGGTAGCACCGTGACAACAAAGGAAAGAAACCTAAAGTTAGCGCAGAAAACGGTAAGGCTTTTACAAAACGAGGATAGTTATCTCGGAGACATTTTGGCTAAAATCCTGTTACCGGGGGAGGACGTAGAAAAATTTAGCGCACACGAAGAGTTGGTAGCGTTTTATGAAGCACTCCCTACAAATCCAAAAGAGTCTGAACTTGGAAGTATCGGTACTGAAACTCAATACAACGCAATCAGCATTATGAGGTTTATGAGGGACAAAATGAATTTTGTCTTCGACGGTTATTCTCGCAAAGAGGTAGAGGCTTTTTGTCTCGCCTCTGTAAAGAAAGTAAATAGCCCTGAAATTAATGGTGCCGTAAAGTGGTGCGATGCTTTTAGTGACGTTGATTTTGCTACAATGGACGCTAACGTTTGGGATTCATTGGGATTGCTTGTTGATAAAGTCATCGAAGCGTATGGCACCAAAGATGAACAAGAAACACAAGAAAAAATAGAAAAAATGGTTTTATCACAATGGGGATTAAGCCTAAAAGACTTAACTTATTGGGAGAGAGAGTTATTTATATTAAATATTCTTGCCGAGTATGGTTATGGCGAATTCCTTTCTCATTCAAAGGAATCTCTTTAGAGTATATTTACAATGGCGGTTTAATCAAAAACGAATCGCCAAAGTTACATCAATAGCCAAAGTTACATCAAAACAGAAGTTATCTCTCCTAATACAGGAGAACGTACTCCTAAAAAAAGTAAATCTCCCACACGACGAATCTCTACTATCAAGCTTTTTACTCCCACACTCAATCCCACACAATCATCAGAAGCTTTTGTCAACGGTAAGTAACTTCGTAGATATAGAACACGGGGAGATGGGGGCATTTCGACTTCGCTCATCAATACACGAGGTCGCGTCTACTATGGAAAAAGTGGGTTATAATTACAAATATTCAGTTAGTTTTATAGAGGAGTACGAGGAAGCACTTATTACTCACTCCATAAAACAACAAAAAAGGCAAAAATAATGGCAAGTACGTCATCGGCATATAAAGTCTTTATTGAGGGAAATATTGTAAAGCTCCGCAAGAGCATTAGAGAAGCGCAACGAGAGTTAAACACTCTCACTTCAAAAAAAGTATCGCTCACCGTAGATAAACAAAATACATCTAAAGGCTCCGACGAATATAAAAGAATCTCAAAAGAGTTAGCAAAAGTATCAGAGGAGGCAAAAAAAGCAAAAAAGGACTTAAGGGATTTAGAGAAAGATCTAAAAGGAAAGTCAAAAAGCTATTATAAGGACTACATAAAGAGAAACAGATACGCAAAAGCACAATTAGAGCTTAAGCAAGAGATGAAAAAGTTAAATACGTTGGATTTATCCGACGAAGATAGAAGAACACAACGAAAACGAATCGCCGATGAATATAAAGACAAGATAAAAACGTATAGGGAGCAAGAGCAAAAGCTTCAGAAAGAAAAAGAAAAGAGTGATAGACAAAGACGCTCAAAAGAGAGAGCGTCAATCCGCAAGACGAGATATGACACAGGTGCCATGACTCCATCGGAGGCACGAAGACAAGAGGCAAGAGCTGGCATACAAAGCAGAATAGATAGAACTACAAACTTATCTTTAGAGGATAGACGCAAAGCAAAAGACGCTTGGAAAAAAGCGTTCAATGA
>DYPM01000180.1 GCA_020719895.1 Sulfurovum sp.
AATGTTAATACAAAGGAATAGTGTATGAAAAAAATGGCTTTAGTGATGATGTTTTTAGGATTAGGTTTGAGTTTGAATGCTGCAGAGATGAAATGTGGCGAAGGTAAATGCGATGGTGCCAAAAAAGAGATGAAATGCGATAGTGGCAAATGCGACGGCGATAAAAAAGCAAAATCCAAAGATGCTATGAAGTGTGATGGTGGCAAATGCGATGGCGATAAAAAAGCGTCTCCAAAAAAAGAGATGAAGTGTGGCACTGGTAAATGTGGTTGATTTAAAGTTTATTTAAGAATTATAAGAGTAAATTAACTTTATGTATCTGTAAAAAGAGGGGTTGATTCCCTCTCCTGTCTTTGTTTCCCCTCGCGTTTCATCTCTCACATTAAATCATTTTTGTATAATTCTTTATATTTGCCAAAACAAAGGAATTTTGATGAAAATCAATCATATTTTGTTGCTTTTGGGTATTCTTTTTTATGGTTGTAAAAGTAGTGCCGAGCATGATGCCAAGGTCGCACAAGAGGCAAGAGCCGAACTCATAGCAGAGATTGAAGCCAACCGCACACAAACTCAAAAGCAAACTATTTGGGAAAATGCAGGGATTACCAAAAAGAACCAAACAATCACTATTGATCTCAACCGCACCAAAAATTTTATACAAGATACAACCGCCGTCATCGCAATGGAAGCTATCGAGATTACGCAAGAGATCAAAACCGCACAAGAAAAAGCCATACATGTCACCAAAGACACTATTCAAGTTGATCTCAACCAAACCAAATCACTGTTTGATAGTTTGCAACAAAAAGTAGATGCACTCAAAGAGCAACTCGAAGTGATTATGGAAGACCTTGAAGACAATACCACATCAACACAAAAGGACATTAATGACACATATTGATATGAACTCTCAAGAGTTTCAAACAGAACTTGCTAACACATGGACATTCGTAGAAAAAGTCAACGAACAGTTTGGATTTGTACAAAACCCAAATATAGAAGTAAACGAAGGCGTTGCGATGGGACTTGCACGTAATAATCTTATCTATGGCAAACGTTTTTGTTCTTGTTTTATGGTAATTGGCAAAACCAAAGAGGAGCAAGAGACAGCAGAAAATCGCGTTTGTCCTTGCAAAATTGCACTCGAAGTGGAGATTCCACAATCAGGCTCATGTCACTGTGGTATTTTTTGTACACCACAATATGCACAACAGCAAACATCAAAAGAGGAGACTGAGTCAGTTACGCGTACCCATTCGCAAGGTATTACCAAAGGACAAGCCGAAGCACTGCTCAAAGAAGAACAATTGGACAGTGACGAATTAGAGACGCTCATCGAAGCAAGAACATTAGGAATGGTTCACTTTATATTGATGGACGTACGTGAATATATGGAGTATCAGATGGAGCATATTGTCGGTACGGATGCTTTGGTGCCTACTTCACAGTTTTATGCCAAAATCGAAGAACATCATAATGACAAACAAACACCAATCATTGTGTATTGTTTTTCAGGAAGCCGAAGCCATCAAGTCCAGCATGTGATGAAATCAATGGGTTTTGTGCATGTGTGCAATCTTAGATCAGGAATTATGACATACAACGGTGCGATAAAAGCAGGAGAGTAGCAATTTTATTTTTGAGCGAAATATCTCATTTGTGAGACTTTATGCGGTGAATTTTACACACAGATGGTTCAATAATTGGATTGAGGGAGATACTCCATTAGGATTTGGGGGGATGAATTAAGCATATAGCCAATATCAGCGACAATCCCAAGACGAACAAAGAATATAAAAGTTTTATTCTTGAAATGCTCTTAAAATGAGCGAAGATGAGATTAAAGTTTGTGCAAGTTGTTGGTAGAAATCTATCGTGGAGATCCAAAACTACTCGGTATCCACGGCTTGAATTGCTTTGAGATATGCTTT
>DYPM01000181.1 GCA_020719895.1 Sulfurovum sp.
CACAAAAAAAGGAACAGGTAGTGAAAGAGATTGATACTATTGTTGGTTATCACAAAAGCAGACACAACCGATGGGTGTGGTTGGTAGTTGCTATCGTATTATTGGTGTTTGCGGTTATCTATTGGCAAGGAAGAGACAAAACGCAATCTTTGTATCGTTATATTTCCGAACCAATTTATAAAGATACATTGACGCTTACTGTTTCAGCAAGTGGCACACTTTATCCTATCGAGCGTGTTGATGTAGGTACGGAAGTCTCAGGAATGATTGAAGAGGTTTATGTCGATTACAACGATGAGGTCAAAAAGGGACAATTGTTAGCAAAACTTGATATTACAAAATACAAAAGTGATTATGATAGAGCCAATGCCTCACTCCAAATCGCTAAAGCACAGCTCCAAAGCGCAGAGGCACAACGATATCAGACTCAAGCGACAGTCAAACGTAATACAAAACTCCGTGAATTTTCAAAAGGAAGTTTGCCAACCCAAAGCGATTGGGATAGAGATTTTGGAAATGATCTTATCTCTCAAGCGCAAATTGCTAATGCTAATGCTCAAATTTCACAAGCTACTCACGCGTTATCAGCTACAGCATACAATCTTGAACGTACTCAAATCTACTCTCCTATTGATGGTACTGTATTGGTACGAAATGTAGATCCAGGACAGACTATCGCTGCGTCGTTTCAAACGCCTGTGCTTTTTAGTATCGCCAAAGATCTTCGTCGTATGGAG
The DNA here is from genome assembly GCA_020719895.1 of Sulfurovum sp. Lineage (GTDB taxonomy): Bacteria > Campylobacterota > Campylobacteria > Campylobacterales > Sulfurovaceae > Sulfurovum. Next base: position 738 of record DYPM01000181.1, read on the forward strand.
ATACAAGCCACAATTGATGAAGCTGATATTGGCAAAATAGCCGTAGGACAAGCGGTGCGTTTTGGCGTCGATGCTTATCCTGATAGAGAGTTCAATACCACTATCAAGCAAGTACGTATAAACTCTGAACTCATTGATGGCGTGGTCACTTATAAAGCGATTATGGAAGTAGAAAATGATGCACTACTGCTTAAGCCTGGAATGAGTGTAGATGCAGAGATTATCACCCAAACAATACGAGATGTTTTTGTGATCAAACGAGCAACATTACTTTTTATGCCTGTAGAAGGTAAAAGTAAAGGGTTTTTTAGTGGAAAAAGAGACGAAGCGATTGATGTGGATCCAAAACCGCATATTTATATTCTCAAGTCGGGTATTCCGCAAAAAGTCTATCTTAAATTACTTGGTGGCAATGGAGTCATGAGTGCAGTAGAGTCAGATGCGTTGCAAGAGGGACAAGAGGTGATTATAGGACAGGAAAAAGCACAATGATTTCACTTCAAAACATCACCAAAAGTTATGGAGTAGGAGATGTTGTCTCTACTGTACTTCGTGGCGTTTCTCTTGAGATTGCACAAGGTGAGTTTATCGCTATTATGGGTTCTAGTGGTAGTGGTAAATCAACACTGCTAAATATCCTCGGGATGCTTGATTTTCCAACCAATGGAAAATATCTTTTTGAAGGAACAGAGATTGGTGGATTGAGTCCTGACCAAAGAGCGTTGTTTCGTCGGTACATTTTGGGATTTGTTTTTCAAGGATACAACTTGCTCAAAAAAACCACTGCGTTGGAGAATGTCGAAATGCCACTTATCTATCAAGGCGTGGATTCAAAAATACGAAAAGAGCGTGCGTATGAAGCACTCAAGCGTGTTGGATTAGAAGATCGTATCAACTATGATCCCGCACGTTTATCAGGTGGACAGCAACAACGTGTGGCGATTGCTCGTGCGATGGTAACACAACCTAAAGTGTTGATTGCTGATGAACCAACGGGAAACCTCGACACTAAACGTAGCCACGAAGTGATGGGATTGATTGGAGCTTTTAACCAACAAGGAATCACAGTCATTATGGTTACGCATGAAGAGGATATTGCTGCTTATGCTTCGCGTATCATCTATCTTCGAGACGGATTGATTGAGTAGGAGTCAAAATGACTCCTTTCTTGCCAAAGGCAAAGCTTT
>DYPM01000059.1 GCA_020719895.1 Sulfurovum sp.
TGGAGATCCAAAACTACTCGGTATCCACGGCTTGAATTGCTTTGAGATATGCTTTATCTGCATCGTCTTTTACTTTTTGTTCTTGCTGAAGAAGTCTTTTTTTGTTCTTCTCTTCTTCTGATACATACACTTCTTTGTCGTCAAGCATATCTTTTTGAATAGGTAACACTACTTTTCGCGTAGTTTGAGATGGGGTAGCTTTTTTTTGAGTTGATTCTGATTTTTGATAACTTTCGTTTTGTTTTTTTTCTTCTGCTTTGACCAACGCCTCTTGTTCACGTTTCTTTTGGGCTATTTTGGCTTCAAGTGCTTCTTTTTTCTTTTTTTCTTTTTCTGCTTTGGCTAATTCTTCTCGTTGGACCAACGCCTCTTGTTCACGTTTCTTTTGGGCTATTTTGGCTTCAAGTGCTTCTTTTTTCTTTTTTTCTTTTTCTGCTTTGGCTGACGACTCTTCTTTGTGTTTTTCATCAAGCAGTTGAGATATTAGTGCTTCTTTTTTATTTCTTTCTCTCTCTTCTTCTGCTTTGGCTAATTCTTTTTTGTCTTTTGGTTCTTGAGGTTTTTGTGTAACAATTGGTATTTTAGGGATGTCGTGTTTGCTTTGTGGCGTTTTGATAGTAGTAGAGAGATTTGGTATCTCAGGAATTTGTTTGTTTGTTTTGGACGGAGTTTCTTTGGAGATGGGCGTAAGTGTTACTTCGATTTCACTTTCTTCTTGAGGCGGTGTTTGGATTTTATTGTTTTGTTTGGCAGAAGGTATTTTTTGCGGTTCGCTTTCGACAATAGCAGGCTCTTTTTTTTGACTTTTTGAGATTTCTTTTTGTTCTTGAACACTTTTGAGCTCCATAAAGAGATCATTTTGATCTTCATTTAAATTTTTTAAATTTTCTTGAAGACTAAAAGGATTCGCCGATAAAATCACTCCTGAACACACCACACTCATCATTATATACAGTTTCATCGATCAACCCTTTTTTCTTTTTGCTTCATTATTCTACTAGTATTTGTTGTTTTAATTCAAAGTATTCTTGTTGCAATTTTTGATTGCTGTACTGAAGTTGTTTCTCCTCTTTTTTTAAAAGTTCTTTTTTTTTCTCCAATTGATTGAGTACCATTAAAGAACTTTCACCAAATAGAAGAACTCCTAAGTAGGCAAACAACAAAGCAAGACCTGCTAAGGTTACCAGTGCTGTCCGTAATGACAGACCGACAATCTCAAGAAGCGTCTCTAAAAATTTCATTTCTTACTTTTTGAACGGCGTAGCACCAAGATATTCAGACTGTCCCAACTCCTCTTGAATATCAAGCAATCGATTGTATTTTGCGATTCTGTCTGATCTTGCTGTCGAACCTGTTTTGATTTGACCTGTATTCATCGCTACTGCAAAATCAGCGATAAAAGTATCTTCACTCTCTCCAGACCTGTGAGACATTACACAATTGTATCCACTACGTTGTGCCAATCGGATAGTTTGCATTGTTTCAGAAACTGTTCCGATTTGATTTGGTTTGATCAAAATTGCATTTGCAATTCTTTTTTCAATTCCCTCTGACAAAATAGAAGCATTCGTAACAAAAAGATCATCCCCTACAAGTTGTACTTTATCGCCAAGTACTTCTGTAAGCTCTCTCCAACCATCCCAATCATCTTCGCTCAATCCATCTTCGATAGAGACAATCGGATATTTAGCACAAAGATCAGCATAATAAGCAACCAGTTGGGAGCTTGTCAACTCTCTTTGTTCTGATTTGAGTAGGTAGTTGCCTTCTTCATTGATTAGTTCAGATGCTGCAACATCAAGTGCGATAGCGATTTGCTCACCTGCTTTGTAGCCCGCTTTTTCGATTGCTTGCATAATGACCTGAATTGGTTCTTCGTTGCTTTTGAGATTTGGAGCAAATCCACCTTCATCTCCAACCGCTGTACTTTCACCCATGCTGTCAATAATCTTTTTGAGTGTGTGATAAACCTCCGCAGAAGCTCTCAAGCCATCTGAAAATTGTTCAAATCCTATGGGCATAATCATGTACTCTTGAAAATCAACAGAGTTATTGGCATGCTCTCCACCATTGATAATGTTAAGCATTGGCACAGGCATTGTAACTGCATTTGCACCGCCAAGATAGCGATAAAGTGGCATTTTCATGCTCATAGCTGCTACTCTAGCAACCGCCATAGAAACGCCAAGTACTGCGTTAGCACCCAAGTTGCCGTAGTTGTCGGTACCATCAAGATCTTTCATGATCATATCAATCTCAGCTTGATTAAAAGGACTGATACCTACCAATGCATCGTAAATAGCACCATTTACATTTTCGCATGCAGTCAAAACCCCCTTGCCCATATAACGATCACCACCATCTCTTAACTCAAGTGCTTCACGCTTTCCTGTACTTGCTCCGCTAGGCACAATTGCACTTGCGACCGTTCCATCGCTAAGGCTCACTTTTGCTCTTACCGTTGGGTTACCTCTGCTGTCCATTACTTCGTCAGCGACAATATCATCAATAAAAACCATTCGAAACCCCTTTTCAACCATCAAAGTTTAATACTTTATTTTATCTTAACTTTCCTAATAACGACCCTTTAAGAAAAAGTCTTTTTAAGACTCCTCTTCTATCTCTCCAACGCTATCATCTCCTGTGAGCAGTATATTTCCAAGTCCAAGTCCTTCTTTGATTTTGGCTTCTATCTCTGCATACATTATTGGATTTTCTTTGAGGGTTTGTTTGGCGTTCTCTTTGCCTTGTCCTAATTTTTCAGCACCGTAAGAGAACCAAGCTCCTGATTTGTCGATAACATCCATTTTGATTCCATAATCAATCAACTCTCCAACAGCAGAGATGCCTTCACCAAACATGATATCAAACTCTGCTTGTCGAAATGGAGGTGCGACTTTGTTTTTGACCACTTTGGCTTTGACGCGATTTCCAATTTGCGACTCTCCTTGTTTGAGTGTTGCGATTCTTCTTACATCAATACGCACTGAAGCATAAAACTTTAGAGCATTTCCTCCTGTCGTAGTCTCAGGACTTCCATATCCCATCGTGCCGATTTTCATACGAATTTGATTGATAAAAATAAGAGTGGTGTTGGTTTTGTGGAGGATTCCCGTAAGTTTACGTAGTGCTTGCGACATCAACCTCGCCTGAAGTCCTACATGCTGATCTCCCATCTCTCCTTCGATTTCTGTTTTTGGCGTGAGTGCGGCCACAGAATCAACGACGATAAGATCTACAGCACCCGATCGCACTAATGTTTCAAGCACATCCAACGCTTGCTCTCCAAAGTCAGGTTGAGAGATGAGAAGATTTTCGGTATCTACGCCGATATTTTTTGCATACAGAACATCCAAAGCATGTTCTGCATCAATAAAAGCACATATCATATTGTTTTTTTGTGCAGAGGCGATTGTTTGAAGTGCAAGCGTGGTTTTTCCAGAAGACTCTGGTCCATAAATTTCGACAATTCGTCCTTGTGGTATACCGCCAATTCCCAATGCCATATCCAAGCCAAGTGAACCCGTAGAGATTGCAGAGATAGGCTCAAACTTTTTGTCTCCCAATCGCATCAGTGTCCCTTTGCCAAATGTTTTATCTATCTGCTTGATTGCCATATCAAGTGCTTTTTGTTTGTTTGCATCAATTGCCATATTATGTATCCTTTTTTGGAGTAGTTGTTATTGTAGCGATATTTGATTGAAGCATCTGATTAATTCTCAAATTTTGAGACTGTATTTAGTTGGCGTTTTTGGCAGATTCAAAACAAAATTTATAGGAACTCTTTTGGGATGGGTGTGTTACAATCTCTACTTTATATCTGATGTTACACACTCAAGCGAACAAGTCCGTTTGAGTGTCAGGGATAAAATTTCCCTGCAACCCCCTAAAGCTAAGAAAAACAAGTTTTTCGAGAGTGATAGAGGTTTTACGCACTTTTTTACAAAAGTGCGTAAGATCAGTTAATACTAATTTAAAGAGCCAAAAGATCTATGAAACTACAAATAGCACACTCTCCTGATGCCGATGATATTTTTATGTACTATGCGATTAAATTTGGTTGGGTTGATACCAAAGAGTATCAATTTGAAAATCGTGCATTAGATATCGAAACACTCAATACAGAAGCGATTCGTGGCACTTATGATGTGACAGCGATTAGTTTTGGAATGTATCCATTGATTAAAGACGAGTACGCACTTTTACGTACTGCTGTAAGTTTTGGCGAAGGATATGGGCCTAAACTCATTCGACGCAAAGAAAAACAACTTAAGCCAAACTTCAGAGTCGCCCTTTCGGGAAAACATACTACCAACGCGATGCTTTTGCGTATCTATTATCCTAAAGCACGTCCAATCTATATGAACTTTATGGAGATCGAAAGAGCGGTCATCAATGGTGATGTGGATGCTGGAGTTTTGATACATGAGTCTATTCTTGATTTTGACAGTTCGCTTGAAGTAGAAAAAGAGATTTGGGAGATTTGGAGAGAACTCACAGAAGAAGAGCTTCCGCTTCCTTTGGGGGGAATGGCACTTCGACGAAGTCTGCCACTTCATCGTGCTATTGAGATCGAAGAGATTTTGACTGAAGGTGTCAAAGTCGCCAATGACCGCAAAGCAGAACTCTCCAAAAAACTTGAAGATGAGAATTTAGTACGCATTGGCGATAAAATGCTTGAGAGATACCTTAATATGTATGCCTCAAGTGACTCTATAGAACTTAGCGTGCCACAACTCAAAGCTCTTGATACACTCTATAGCATCGGGTTTGAGCATGGGCTTTGGGATTCACCTCTCATTACTGAAGCGTATTTGATTCCAAAAGAGTATCAATCACTTCGCAACGGGTAAATTTTGTTTTTCAAAACTATCGACTTTTCGACATACTCCAGCATCAAAATAGGTCAGCCTACCAAAGTATTGATGATAGAAAAAGAGGATGAGATTCCTTCCAATCACATTTTGATAGGCGGTGCCAACAATCTTCTTGTGTCACCCAATCCGCCACCGCTAATGATGCTTTCAAAAGATTTTGCAACGATAGAGATAGAAGATAATTTTCTTGTCATCGGTGCTGCGATACCTACGGGGCGTATTCTTTCGTTTGCCAAAAAATATAATATTGGAGGATTTGAGTTTGTTGCCAAACTTCCTGGAACACTTGGCGGAATGTTGGCGATGAATGCAGGTGTAAAATCGTATGAGATTTTTGAGATTTTAGACTCTGTGATGATTAACGGCGTATGGAAAAAAAAGAGTGAGATTCCTCACGGTTATCGTTTTGCTTCATTGGGCGGTATAGCCACTGTGGCAAGATTTGAGATTTGTCGCGGATTTGATCCCTCTTTGCTTGAGTCTTTGAAGCAACTTCGTGCCAATCAGCCCAAAGAGCCAAGTGCAGGTTCGGCATTTAAAAATCCAAAAGCAGATTATGCAGGAAGATTAATTGAAGCAGTGGGACTCAGAGGAGTAAAAAAGGGAGGAATGCAGTGGAGTGAAGTGCATGCAAATTTTTTAATCAATCTTGGGAATGGAAAATTTGAAGATGCCATTACACTTCTTGAATTGGCAAAGCAAAAAGTCAAAGAGGAGTTCGATATCGAACTCCAAGAAGAGATTAGAAGAGTCTAATCCCTATTTGAAACAACGAACGCAACGAATATAGTGACTCTCTTGTGAATCTTTTTTGTAACGGTAAGCATCTGGCGGATAGACTGAAAAATAACGTTTTGCATCTGCGGGAGTAGATGTCCAAAAGTCTCCATCTCGAGAGTTTACGAAGCGTCTACCATATTCTTCATGCATAGCACTCAATTCATTTACGCTTGGAAGCCTCCAATCAGAAAACCCATGATAGTAGAGTCTATTGCAATAATTTTTGGCGTGTTCAAAATCTCCTACTTTACCGACATTGTGATCGGTTTTGTATGCACCATCTTCTGCGTCATTGTAGGTAGCATCTTGCCACATTAGCCGAGTTTCAATATCTTTAAAAACACCATCTTTTGCACATACTGATGGAATTGATTTGACCAATGCTGTATCTGGCACTTCCATTGCAGGATTTTCTTGTGTATATTTACTTCCTGTACTCTCTGTTGTACTTGTCTCTACTGCTTGAGGTGTAGAGGCTAACCAACTAGCACATCCAGAAAATAAAGTGACACCAACTATCGCCATCAACCAAACTGTACGCTTCATCATATACTCTCCTTAACATTATGAAGTAACATCGTATAGTATCGTTTATCAAAAGAAGCTAAATTGGTTACTTTTTAGAGTATTTTTAGGGGTATATCTCAATCTCTGTACTCATTTTGATTGTATTCCATAGTCGTTCCATGGCTACATTTGTCACAGCGATACATCCTTCTGTCCAATCTTGTGTCAAAGTATAAGCGTCTCCATTTCCGTTTGCATTCCATATTGGTTGTCCGTGAATGGTGATTCCACCTCCAGAACTTTTGCCTTGTTTTTTTGACTCTTGAATATCTTGTTGGTTTGGAAAAGAGATTGATAAAGCACGATAGAGTCTCTCGTGGCATTTTTTATTGATAATGCGATAATTGCCAATGGGTGTTCGATAATCTCCTTCTGCTATCTTGTCTCCTAAGAGTGCATTTTTTCCCATAGAGACGGGAAATGTCTCTACCAACTCACCTTTGCGATAAACCAACATTTTGTGTTCTTTTTTGTAAACAACAATCTTATCTGCTCCATACAAAGGATCATTGATATCCTCAATATCAAAATGTGATTGACAATACGAAAGTGCATACATGGAGCTGTTGATATCAGAAAGATTACTATCTGCTTTTTTAGGCGGGGAAATGCCTTTATTGCTACAGCCTATGGATAAAAACAGTACGAATGTCGCCACTACATAATAGATAAATTTCATCATCATCCCCAATCTTCATTTTGATGTTTGCTTTTGTGTTTCTCTTTTTTGTAAGAGGTTCTGTTTTTCATTTTTTGGAGTCGATTGAGATGGCTCATCTCTTCTTCTCTGATTTCTAAAAATCGCTTGGTGTCAAATGTCGCACTTGCACACGTCTCTTTGTGTATGCGTTCGATATAAGATTTGAGTTCGCAAAGATACTCTGAATCAAGATGAATCTCTTCTTTTTTGTCAAATTTCTTTTTGAGTTCTTGAAATTTATGGCTAAATTGTCCAGCCTCTATCGTCTCATCTCGAAACATACGAAAAAGATTTTTTGCCAACTTCTCTAATTCGCCAATATACTTTTGACGAAGATACTTGTCAATCTGTTTTTGTGTATAACGTGTGTTATTCGATGACAATAGGCACTCCGACCTTGATACGATACCAAAGTGCCAACATTGTGTTGTTGGTGACTGCAATACATCCTCTTGTCCAATCTTTAGAGAGCGTATAGTTGTCTCCTCTTCCATTGGCGTTCCATACTGGTTGAGCGTGAATCATAATATCTCCACCTGGTTTTACCCCATTTTTTTGGGCTTTTGCGATATCTTTAGCGTTTGGATAAGAGATGGCAAGAGAGCGGAAATACTTTGGAGAGCAGACTTTTTGTGTGATATAGTATTGTCCTTCGGGCGTCTTTAAATCACCTTCTTGTTGTTTGTGTCCGTTAGGATTTTGACCTAAAGAGACGGGAATGATGCCTTGCACTCTGCCATCACTATAAAGATACATTTTACGACTCTTTTTGACTATGCGAAGCATATCGATTGCTTTGTCGGTTTTGAAATCCTCACAATATTGCAACTCTTTTTTGCACTCCTCTGTATCATAAGAGGCGGTATTTAAATCAGAAAAAGAGTCATGCATACTAGAACGATGGGAGCATCCAACAATAAAGAGTAAAAAAAGAGAGAGAGAAATAATCTTTCGCATTTGCGATTTTCCTTGAAAAAATGAAAAAAATTATAGCCAAAGATAGAGAATAAAAAGTTGAACTAAGATGGATTGCAGGCGAAGTTAATTTTGATGTGTAACCAAAGATAGAGAATAAAAAGTTGAATTAAGGAAGGGTTCTTCTCTCTTGTGAGAGAGAAGAGAAGCGGATATTAAAGAGCTGCTTTTGCTGCTGCAAGTGCCTCTTCGTAGTTTGGCTCTTGTGTGATTTCTGGAACGATTTGTTTGTATGCTACTTTTCCGTCTTTGCCTACTACAAAGATGATTCTTGCAAGTACGCCTGCGAGTGGACCATCAGCAAGAATTGTGCCGTATGCGTTACCAAACTCTTTGTTTCTGAAGTCTGAACATACTTTGATATTTTCGATACCAGCTGCACCACACCATCTTGCTGCTGCAAACGGAAGATCCATGGATACAGTCATTACTTCAACACCTTCAAGGCTTGCTGCTTCTGTGTTGAATCTTCTTGTTTCAGCATCACAAACACCTGTGTCAAGCGAAGGAACGACTACTACAAGTTGCACTTTGCCTTCGCCACCTACTGTTTCGTTTTGAAGCATTGGCTTACAATTTACTACGGTTACTACAGGTGCTACATCACCTACATTAATCTCTGTACCTGCGAGGTTACATACTGTATCGTTTTTGAAAGTTACTGTTGCCATAAAATTTCCTTTAAGTTTAATTTGGACAAAAAGATTATTCCTTAATTAGGATAATAATAGTCTTAATTGACTACAACTTTTCTAAATATTACTTTTTGGTAACATTTAGAAGACCGATGTCTTTTGGATACTACATTTGATTCGATAACAGACAGGATTATCGACGCAATAGTACCAAAGAATATACAACAGAACTCAAGGCGTGTTACTAACAGTAATATCTTTTTGAAGTTGCTCAAAAACTCTCTGCTTGGCACTCTCTTCGTCGCTTTTGAAATCGCTTTGGACTTTATAGATGCAATCGAGTCCTTTAAGAATCTCAACACGCACATAACCATCAAAATCACTTCCAATGCTTTTGACTACAGGATTGTTACAGCTTCCGACATGGTATACGATAAAATTTACATGATAAGGACAAGTAGGATTATTCAAAACCCCTAAGCTTTTTTCTATGTTACGTTTGTCTTGGGACTCCATAAGAGGATAATGCAGACAGGGTGGACGAAAAGAGCTATTGTGATCACAAAAACTGCTATAGACGGGAAATTTTTCTTTGCAACCTCCCAAAAAAAGGATTACAAAAGAACCTATAAGTTTAAACGTTTGCAATACCTTTTACCCACTTCTCCATCGCATTGTTGGCATCTATATTTGGAGCTTCAAGAAAACTCACTACAAAGCTCTCACCCATATCCGCAACACCAATGGCACGAGGACGTACTGCCAACACTTCGGGTTTTGGTAACACTTTTCCAAAACAACAGATGATATTTTTGGCATCTTTGATCTCTGGAGAAATCTCTCCTTCACTAAGTGAAGCAGTGTGTGCGTAGTGATCAAATGTCCCAATATAAGTCGCGATAGGATGAGCTTCGATTTGGGTTTTGAGAAATGAGAGTATCTCATCGACGTTTTGATAGATTGTTTCTGATTTTTGAATTGTGGCTGTAAATACAGGGTATTTTTCGAGTACTGTTATTTGTTTCATGGTTGTTCCTTTTTAAGTCAATAATAAAATAAGTCTGAATTAATTTCTTTAAGCTACTTACATTCCAGGGAGTCTTGGAAATTTGTTGAGTTTGGAGTTACGACAATACCAACCCCAACCTTGTTTCATCCAGTGACCAACAAGCGGAAGTGGAATCATTTTCCCTCCTTTTTCGCTACGATAAACAAACGCTGCACCATTTCCCGTGTCCATGAGACATAAGATATTGAGATGTTTGATATAGCTCTCTTTAGATTGAATGCGTTGAGAGTGCTGAAAAATATTATATGCTACATTTCGTGCCATCACTTCGGCCACGTGTCCTTGTTTGGCTCTCCATTCAGGCCCCATTAGATTTGCAGAGTCGCCGATCACATAGACTCCATCAAATCCCTCTACTTCATTGTATTCGTTGGTGATTACAAATCCCGCTTCGCTTAACGGAAGATCAGATGCCTCAAGCACAGGATGTCCTTTGCCCGCAGAGATGAACATCGTAAGATCAGACTCAAGCGTGCTACCATCTTCAAAAACAACACCATTTGCTTCAAAGCGATTGATTTTTACGCCAACTTTTTTATGGATATTGTTCATTTTGAACATCTTGTCCATCATCACCAATGCTTTGTCTCCCATCTTTTGTCCTGGTTTTTCCATTGGTGCAAAAAAAGTGAGTTCAAAGTTGTTGCGTACGCCTTTGCGTTTGAGATAAGTATCGACATTGAAAAGCACCTCAAACGCTGGCCCACCACGCACTGCTGAGGTGTCGTGTGGATTACCACCAAATCCCATCGCGATTTTGCCCGAACCTTTAGTGATCAATGCGTCCAATTTTTCATAGAGTGCTGTCGCTTCTTCGGGTGCACCACAAATAGAAAGAGTGTGTTCGCTCATTCCTTTGAGTTGGATTTTGCCTTGACCTAAAGCAATCACAAGATACGCATATCCTTCAAGCACACGCCCACTTTGGAGTGTGATTTTTTTGTCTGTCGTTTCGATTTGTGTGACCGCTTCTACAATAAACTCAAATCCATGCACACGTGCCAAATCAAAAAGTGGCACAGAAACATCTTCTCGCGTTACTTGACCTATCGGAATCCAGATTGAAGTCGGATAGATATAAAAGTAGTCTCTATCGCTCACCAATGTCACATCCATACTGTTTTTACGCAAATAGATCGCCGCCTCCACGCCAGCAAAACCGCCACCCACTATCAATACTTTTTTGTTTGTACTCACTGTCTTTCTCCTACTAATAAATTTTGTACAATCTAAACAAGTTCAGATTGTACAAGTTTG
>DYPM01000060.1 GCA_020719895.1 Sulfurovum sp.
AAAAGCCGAAGCAATCCAAAATGTAGTTTTTAGAGATGCCCATAAATCATTAAGGATATTTAATGTTAAAACTTTTAATCATTTTTATTTTTGTAATGGGATTTATTCAAGCCCAAACTCCTACGATATTGCATGAACATACAGTAGAGATACATTATCGTGATGCTAATGGTACGCTTAAAAAAGGTACGATTGGGAGAGATTCTGATTTGCGTTGCAGGGAAGTTCCGTTTGATGGTTCTACTTTTTGGAGCGGTGAATATGCGAAAGCAGAAGTTATAGAGTACTGTAAAAAGAGTTTTATCACGACAGCAGGACAGCTTTCTGCTATGAAAATTCACTCTGATATAGAGACTTTTGGAGAGCTTGAAGTGTTGGAGTTTATCGAAGAGATGCAAGAAGATGAGACGATGTTGTTTGTGGACAGTCGCAAAACAGAATGGTACGAAAGTGGCACGATTCCTACTGCTATCAATATTCCATTTATCTATTTTACTCAAAAAGGAAAATGGGAAAAAGAGAAACAAAGTGCGATGAAGCAGTTGGGAGTTATTGTCAAAAAAGAGGGCGGTTATGACTTTTCAAATGCCAAAACGGTTCTTTTCTTTTGTAATGGTGTTTGGTGTAGACAATCGCCACAGATGATTGAAGCACTTTTGGCGATGGGATTTCCTCCACAAAAGATGAAGTGGTATCGTGGTGGAATGCAGTCGTGGCTTAATGTTGGTATGACTTCGACGCGTACAATAGATACGACAAAATAAGGTAAACAATTGGGAACACTAACGCTGATTGTTTTGACGCTTGGATTGTCACTTGGTATTAATCTGCTTTTGCGTCGTCTCGACATTTCAACGATTGTGGGATATATTTTTACAGGATTTATAGTCACTACTTTTCTCAATCAAGCACGCATTGATACACATAATCTTGCCGAACTTGCTGAGTTTGGCGTAGTGTTTTTGATGTTTACGATTGGACTTGAATTTTCTCTTCCTTATATGAAAAGTATGAAAAGAGAAGTGTTTATTTTTGGTTCACTTCAGGTGCTATTGAGTTCGCTTTTATTTACTTTTATTGCAATCTATCTCTTTGGGTTTGATACAAAAACATCAATGGTAATAGGTATGGCACTGTCGCTCTCTTCAACCGCAATTGTTTTGACTGCACTCAATAGCAATGGAGATATTCATCGACCTTATGGACGTTATGCGTTGGGGATATTGCTTTTTCAAGATTTAGCAGTCATTCCTATATTTTTGATGATTTCGTTTTTTACTCAACCATCAGAAACGCTTTTGTTTATGGTGAGCCAAACGCTTTTGTCGGGTTTTGCGGTGATATTTATTCTTTTTGTTTTGGGAAAATATGCGACAAATAATTTTTTAAGATTTGTTGTAGATAGCAAAAAAGAAGAGATTTTTGTGTTGGCGATTTTATTTATTGTTCTTTTTTCTGCATTTATTACCTATAGTTTTGGATTCTCTTACTCGTTGGGAGCATTTACAGCAGGAATGCTGATAGCCGAAAGTAAATACAAGTATCAGATTGAAGCCGACTTGGTTCCATTTCGTGATATTTTGATTGGGTTGTTTTTTATTACTGTAGGAATGCAAATAAATTTTGGGGTAGTTGCTGAAAATATTTTGTTGATTTTGGGATTGACAGTTGCAATTTTATTGATTAAAGCGGTGATTATTTTTGCGATTACAGTCTTTTTCTCTTTCCCCAAAAGAGCCTTAAAAACTGCTTTTGCTTTGGCTCAAGTAGGAGAGTTTTCGTTTGCAGTACTTGCTTTGGCAAAATCGTATGATTTGATAGAAAATGAAGTGTTGGCGATATTGATTGCTGTGATTGTGATTTCGTTGATTTTCACTTCATTGACTATCAAACATGTGAGATTTTTTTCAAATCTCTTTTTTGAAAAACCATCAGAAGTAAGATCTGATCCAATTTACTCAAGTGGTTTTAGCAATCATATTATTGTCTGCGGTTATTCAGGATTGGGACAAAAAGTAGTCGAACGGCTTCGAAAACAAAATATTTTGTATGTTGTCATTGAACACGATAGAAATTTGGTCAATCTCGGACTTGAGAGGGGAGAGAGTGTTTTTTTTGGTAATGCCTCGTCTCGTATTTTACTCAATGCGATGAATATTGAAAGAGCGTTATCGGTCATTATTGCGATAGACAATGATGAGAAGATTAGACTTATTTGTGAGTCTATTTATATGATCAATCCTCGAATTGATATCATTGTTGAGATTTCTCATCAAGATCAGATTGAAGCATTGCAAGATTTACCGATCAAAACTTTTGTGAATACGAAAAAGATAATAGCAGAGGCATTGGTAGCAAGTGCTATAAAATGTGACATAGTTTCGTAGAAACCTCTTTTTTTGCATCTAAACGAAACAAAAAAGGAAGATGTTTTTTACAAATTAAAGTTTTTACTCTCTTAAAATAAATAGACTGCTACAATCTGTACACAAAACAACACTAAAGGACTTTAAATGGCAAAAATTATTTGGTCAAAAATAGACGAAGCCCCAGCTTTGGCTACCTATTCATTTTTTCCTATTGCATCTAAATTTTGTGCAACAGGTGGCGTAGAGCTTGAACAAAGAGATATTTCTCTTGCAGGAAGAGTTCTTGCAACAATGGGATTGGCTGAAGATGAACTCTCAAAATTGGGAGAACTTTGTCTTGATCCAGAGGGAAATATCATCAAACTTCCAAATATTTCTGCTTCACTCGGACAGCTTAAAGATTGTATTGTAGAGCTTCAATCTCAAGGATACGATATTCCTAACTATCCAGAAAATCCATCTAATGATGAAGAAAAAGCAATTCAAGCAAAATATTCAACTTGCTTAGGTTCAGCAGTCAATCCAGTGCTAAGAGAAGGAAACTCTGATAGAAGAGCAGCCAAAGCGGTCAAAAACTTTGCTCAAAAAAACCCACATAAGCTTAGAGCATATACACCAAATTCACAAGCCTATGTTGCACATATGGCAGGAGATGGTGATTTTTATGGCAATGAAAAATCGGTGACTGTTGATAAGGCACAAAAAGTCACAATCGCACTCAATGGTAACGCTTTGGCAACAATCAATGCTGTAGAAGGAGAAGTGCTTGATGGTACTTTTATGTCTATAGTAAAGCTTAAAGCGTTTTACAAAAAAACTATTGAAGAGGCAAAAGCAAAAGGGTTGATTTGGTCACTTCACCTCAAAGCAACGATGATGAAGATTTCTGATCCAGTGATGTTTGGTCATGCGTTTGAGATATTTTTTGAAGAGGTGTTTACAAAATATGCCGACACCTTCAAAGCACTTGGTGTCAATCCAAATCTTGGAATGAGTGATCTTGAGAAAAAAATCAAAGGACATGCTCTTGAATCAGAGATTAAAGTAGCGTTTCAAGCGATTGTAGAGGCAGATGCACCAAAAATCGCAATGGTCGATTCAGATAAAGGCACTACCAACTTTAACGCTTCAAACGATGTGATTATCGATGCTTCTATGCCTGTAGTGGTAAGAGAAGGTGGCAAGCAGTGGGATCGCACAGGTGCAGCACTTGAGACTTTGGCGGTAATTCCCGATAGCACTTATGCGATGTTCCATGCAGAAATGTTGGCTGATTGTGTCAAAAATGGTCAATATGATGTGACAACGATGGGAACAATGCAAAATATCGGTTTGATGGCTCAAAAAGCCGAAGAGTATGGCTCACACCCAACTACATTTGAACTCAAAGAAGCTGGAGTAGTAACAGTTACGGCTGAAGATGGCACAGTGTTGATGCAATTTGAGTGTGAAGCAGGTGATATTTGGAGAATGAGTCGTGCTAAAGATGAGGCGATCAAAGATTGGATTAAGCTCTCATTTGAGCGTGGTCAAATCGAACAAATTCCCGTAGTGTTCTGGTTGGATGCAAGCAGAGCGCACGATGCACAGATGATTGCCAAAGTAAAAAAATATATGCCTGAATTTAATACTCAAGGGCTTGAAATCCATTTCCTTGATATCACAGCTGCAACACGATTTACCAACGAAAGAATCCGAAAAGGCGAAAATACTATCGCCGTGACAGGAAACGTACTTAGAGATCACCTCACTGATATGTATCCGATTCTTGAGCTTGGTACTTCTGCTAAAATGCTCTCGATTGTACCACTCATCGCAGGTGGCGGTTTGTTTGAGACAGGAGCGGGCGGTTCTGCACCTAAACATGTAGAGCAATTTCTCAAAGAAGGACATCTTAGATGGGATTCGTTGGGTGAGTTTTTGGCACTTGCTGAGTCTTTGAGAATGATCAATCAAAAAAATCCAAATGCAAATCTCGCATCTATCGTAGTAGCACTTGACGAAGCGAACCAAGGGTATCTTGATAACAATAAAGCCCCTGGAAGAAGTGCAGGTGAGCCTGACAACAAAGCATCACACTTTTATGTAGCACAATATTGGGCAAAAGCATTGGCATCTTGTGACAACGAAGTAGTTGTAGCAAAATTCGCTCCTGTTGCTAAAGCCCTTGAAGAGAATGAAGCAAAAATTATCGAAGAACTTTTAGTCGCCGAAGGTAAACCACAAAATATTGGTGGTTACTTCCATCCAAATGACGAACTTGCCCAAAAAGCAATGAGACCTTCTACGACACTTAATGCAATTATTGACGCGATTTAAGCCTATTTTTTGAGGTTGCATCTTTTTGATGCAACCAAGTAGGTGAGCTTTACCCTATTTGACTATAATATTTTTTTCAGAGAGTTATCTGAAATATCGACATAGGGCTGTAGTCGATTGAATCTTTTTTGCAAAACATTATTGATAGTATGATAGTTGCTATTTTGGCACTACGTCAGATGAGTCATGTTTTGCCTCAATCTACACTCTATGTATCTCAAAAAAAGGAACCCAATGGCGAAAGGCAAAAAAGTTACCGTAATCGGCACCGGAAATTTCGGTTCGACAGTGGCGTATATTTTGGCGATGAACGGAGTTTGTCACAACGTAATGTTGTTAGGAAGAGACTACAATGTAGCACAAGGCAAGGCATTGGATATGTCACAAGCAGCGAACGCCGCAAGACAACACACCGTAGTTAAAGCAGCCAAAGATGTAGAAGAGATTGCAGGAAGTGACATTGTAGTGATTACAGCTGGAGCTCCTCGAACACCAGGGATGAATCGTGATGATCTTTTGATGAAAAATGCAGGGATTGTTAGAAAATATGCCAAAGATGTTAAACAGCACGCACCCGATGCTGTAGTTTTGGTCGTGACCAATCCTTTGGACGTGATGACCTATGTTGCTCTTAGAGTGACTGGCTTTCCACGTGAACGCGTTGTGGGAATGGGAGGAATTCTTGATAGTGCAAGAATGGCACATTTTATTTATGAAAAACTAGAATACGGTGCAGGACAGATTCGTGCGACTGTAATGGGCGGACATGGCGATACTATGGTGCCATTGCCTAAATTTACAACCGTAGCAGGTGTTCCCATCGAAGACCTTTTGACGACTGAAGAGATTGCCGATGTGGTCGAGAAGACCAAAAAAGGTGGTGCACAAATTGTCAATCTATTGGGTGATGGTTCGGCGTACTATGCACCCGCCAAATCGACCGCGATTATGGTAGAAGCGATGCTTAAGGACACTAAACAAATCCACTCTTGTGCTGTGATGTTACAAGAGGATTATGGCTATAGCAATATCGTATCGGGCGTACCTGTAATGCTCGGTGCGGGTGGTGCGGAACGGGTGATTGAGATGGGATTGCAAGATTTTCAAAAAGAGCGTTTTGCTAAATCAGTCGCATCGGTACAAGAGATGATAAGCAAGCTTTATGAGTTGAATTTTTTTGAAACAAAGGATGAATATGAGCTATCGTAAGGTAGGAATTGTAGGTGCTGGTGCGGTAGGTGCAACCACTGCGTTTTCATTGGTCATGACGGGATGTTGCGATGAAATCGTACTCTTTGATATCAATGAAGGTGTTGCTCATGGCAAAGCGATTGATATTTCTCAAGCATCATACTACTCAACCAAAAGAACTAAAGTTAGCATAGCCAAAACCCCTGATATGATGAATGATTGTAGTATTGTTGTTATCACTGCGGGAGTACCACGAAAAGGTGATATGACTCGTGCTGATCTATTGATGATCAATGCAAAAATTATCAAAGATGTAGTGGGAAATGTTGTGAAATATTCACCAGATGCAATTATCCTTTGTGTCTCTAATCCATTAGATGTAATGACTTATGTAATCCACAAAATGACAGGTTGGGAACGTCATCGTATTGTCGGTATGGCTGGTGCATTAGATGGTGCAAGAATGGCGTATCAAATCTACAATACGATTGGTTATGGAATGACTCAAATAGGTGCTATGGTGATCGGAGATCATGGTCAAAATATGATTCCATTGCCACACAAAGTCCAAGTGGGCGGTATTAACGCTATAGAGCTTCTTACTCAAGAGGCAATGGAGCAGATTATAGAGCGTACACGAAATGGTGGTGCCGAGATTGTGTCTCATTTGGGAACATCGGGATATTATGCACCAGCTCGTGCGGTGGCGTATATGGTTGATGCGATTTTGAATGATGCACAGATTGTTGTCTCTTCTTCGGTGCTTTTAGATGGAGAGTACGGCTATAGTGATGTGAGCGTAGGTGTGCCTGTGGTATTGGGACGCAATGGTGTAGAGAAGATTATCGAGATGGAGTTGGATGAAGCAACAAAAGCGAAGTTTAAAATCTCAGTGGACTCTATCCGTGAAAATATCGATATTTTGATTGAAAATAAATTTTTTGACGAGGAAGCATAATGGAATTTAGAATCGAAAAAGACACAATGGGTGAGATACAAGTACCTTCCGATAAGTATTGGGGTGCACAGACACAGCGTTCTATCCATAATTTTGAAATCGGCAACGAGAAGATGCCAAAAGAGGTTGTGTATGGATTTGCCAATCTTAAAAAAGCGTGTGCATTAGTGAACTATGAATTGGGTCGTTTGGGTGATGACAAAACAGAGTCGATTGTCAAAGCATGTGATCTTGTTTTGGCGGGCGAATTGGACGATAACTTCCCTTTGGTTGTGTGGCAAACAGGTTCAGGCACACAATCCAATATGAATATGAACGAAGTGGTTGCCAATAAAGCAACCGAAATTTTGGGTGGTGATTTCACCAAACAAAAGTTAGTACACCCAAACGATGATGTCAATAAAGGACAAAGCTCCAACGACACCTATCCAACCGCGATGCGTATTGCAGAGGTAGTAGCAGTAATCGATACGTTGATTCCGTCACTCAATCAACTCAAAGCAACACTCCAAATCAAATCCGAAGCTTTTAGCGACGTGGTAAAGATCGGCAGAACCCATCTTCAAGATGCTACACCACTTACATTAGGTCAAGAGCTTTCAGGATATGTCGCAATGCTTGAAACCAATCTCAAACAAATCAATGATGCGTTGGTCTATTGTAGAGAGCTTGCAATTGGCGGTACCGCAGTCGGTACAGGACTCAATTCTCATCCTGAGTTTTCTTCGAAAGTTGCAGCCAAACTCAATAGCTTTATGTCTCAAAATTACGGTTTTGTTTCACAGCCAAATAAGTTTCACGCACTCACAGGACACGATGCCGAAGTGGTACTTTCAGGTTCACTCAAGGCACTTGCGGCAAACCTCATGAAGATAGCTAACGATATTCGATGGTTGGCTTCAGGACCACGTTGTGGTATTGGTGAGATTTCTATCCCTGAAAATGAACCAGGTTCATCGATTATGCCAGGGAAAGTCAATCCAACACAAGCAGAAGCGATGACGATGGTTGCTGTTCAGGTAATGGGAAATGACACTACTGTAGGTATCGCTGCTTCTCAAGGTAACTTTGAGCTGAATGTTTTTAAACCAGTGATTGCGTACAATATCCTTCAGTCTACCAAACTCTTAGCAGATGCTATGAGAAGTTTTGATATCCATTGTGCAGTAGGAATCGAGCCGATTCATAGCAATATCCAAAGATATCTCAATGACTCGTTGATGCTCGTGACAGCACTCAATCCGCATATTGGATATGACAACGCTGCTAAAATCGCCAAAACTGCACATGCCAACGGAACGACACTCAAAGAGGAAGCAGTAAAGCTTGGGTTGATGACACCAGAAGCATTTGATGTCGCAGTCAAACCAGAAGAGATGATTGCACCAAAAGCGTAAAACCTCTATAAATCTCGAAAAACTTGTTTTTCGTAGCTTTAGGGTTGTAGGTACAAAGTTGTCCCTGCCACTCAAACGGACTTGTTCGTTTGAGTGCGTAATATATGTGAAGAATAGTCACAACTTCATTTCAAGACTGTGTAATTCCTATACACTTTGCTAAATTAAATCTCTCCAATAGTTCAATTAATCTTAAATTATTTTTCTAAACTCTAAAATAGTTGTATCAATTTGTAATTTTTCAAAGGAGATAACGTGAACATTCATGAGTATCAGGCAAAGCAAATCTTTCAAAAGTATGGCGTACCGACACCGCGAGGTATCGTAGCTAATACTCCTGCACAAGCTGTCAAAAATGCACAAGAGCTTGGTGGCACTATTTGGGTCGTTAAAGCTCAAATTCATGCTGGCGGTAGAGGTCTTGGCGGTGGTGTCAAACTCGCAAAATCGATTGAAGAGGTCGAAACACTTGCAACGCAGATTTTGGGTATGACGTTGGTGACGCACCAAACAGGACCCGAGGGAAAATTGGTTCAAAAAGTCTATATCGAAGAGGGTGCGGATATTAAAGATGAATTTTATCTTGGAGTAGTACTTGATCGTGCTCGTGAAATGCCTATTATTATGGCATCAACACAGGGCGGTATGGAGATCGAAAAGGTCGCCGAAGAGACTCCTGAGAAGATTATCAAAATCGCTGTTGATCCTTCTATTGGATTTCAAGGATTTCATGGCAGAGAGTTGGTGTTTAGTCTTGGAATTACTGACAAAAACGAGCAGAGAAAAATGATCGATTTTGCATCAAGACTCTACAAGTTGTATATGGAAAATGATGCTGAAATGATCGAAATCAATCCTTTGATTCGAACAGGAGCAGGCGACTTTTTAGCACTTGATGGCAAGATGGGTTTTGATGATTCTGCACTTGGCAGACATCCCGATATCGAAGATATGAGAGATATCTCAGAAGAAGATTCCAATGAGAGAGAAGCGAGCCAATATGGACTCTCTTATGTCGCACTTGATGGTGAGATTGGTTGTATGGTCAACGGTGCAGGACTTGCGATGGGTACGATGGATACTATCAATTATATGGGAGGCACACCAGCAAACTTCCTTGATGTCGGTGGTAAAGCCAATGCCGAGACTGTCTCAAAAGGGTTTGAGATCATTCTCAAAAACCCTAATGTCAAAGCAATTTTTGTCAATATCTTCGGCGGAATTGTACGATGTGACCGTATCGCAAATGGTATCTTAGAAGCTACAAAGCTTGTTGATGTACACGTTCCTGTGATCGTAAGATTGGACGGCACCAACGCACTTGAAGCAGCAGAGATTTTGAAAAATGCCAATATCGCAAATGTCATTTCAGCAACTGATCTTGCTGATGGTGCAGCAAAAGCGGTAGCAGCAGCCAAAGGAGAGTAAGAGATGAGTATTTTAGTCAATAAAGAAACAAAAGTAATCGTTCAGGGTTTTACAGGAAGTGAAGGAACATTTCACGCTGAACAGTGTATGGCGTATGGCACACAGATTGTTGGTGGTGTCACTCCAGGTAAAGGTGGACAAGAACATCTTGGCAAACCTGTATTTGATACCGTCAAAGAGGCAGTAATTGCTACAGGCGCGACTGTCTCGATGGTGTTTGTACCGCCTGCGTTTGTTGCAGATGCAGTGATGGAAGCAGCAAGTGCAGGAATTGAACTTGCAGTCATTATCACCGAAGGTGCACCTGTGAGAGATATGCAGATGGCAAAAGCGTTCGCCGTCAAACACGGTATGAAAACAATCGGACCAAACTGCCCAGGGATTATCACCGCCGAAGAGTGCAAGATCGGCATCATGCCAGGAATGATTTTCAAAAAAGGAAACATCGGACTTATCTCTAAGTCAGGAACACTCACTTACGAAGGTGCAAATCAAGTCGTCAGAGAGGGATTTGGTATCTCTACAGCTGTTGGTATCGGTGGTGATCCCATCATCGGACTTAGCTACAAACAACTCCTCGCGATGTTTGAGCAAGACCCTGAAACTCACGCGATTGTTATGATTGGTGAGATTGGCGGAGATCTTGAGATTCAAGCAGCGAAGTTTATCAAAGAGAACGTCACCAAACCCGTCGTAGCCTTTATCGCAGGTCAAACTGCTCCAAAAGGCAAAAGAATGGGTCACGCAGGTGCAATCGTAAGTGGTGGTGCAGGAACGGCCGCAGAGAAAATGGCAGCACTCCAAGAAGCAGGCGTCACAGTCGTTGTCTCTCCCTCAGAGATTGGTAAAGCAGTCAAAAAAGTACTTTCTGTCTGATATTGCATACCCAAACGAACTTGTTCGTTTGGGGTATCAAAAACAAATCTTCTCTGCATTTCTCTAAATCTTAGACAATATAGACCTCTCAATAAACATTATTAGATTGCCACGGTTTGTTCCAAATCTCGCAATGACGTTACTTTGTCATTGCGAACGAAGTGAAGCAATCTATATTTTTGGAGGTTCTTTTAAAAAGAAGTTTTCCAAAAGTTTTATTTGAAGAGTTTTATTGCAAGAACCTATACAGCAAACCCCTAAAAACACAGATTGCTTCACTCTATTTT
>DYPM01000061.1 GCA_020719895.1 Sulfurovum sp.
TTTTCCTGGTTCCACCTGTCCTCAGGTGGAACCATATTCAAAATCTATTGGTGTGTTGGCAAACACACCCTACACAAGCCATCGTTACGGATATATTTCTTCCCATGACATACTCGTATTGTGCGTTTGCAAACGCACCTTTTTATCAGGATATGGCGATTTAAAAAATATATACTTGACTAAAAGTACAAAAATTCATATAATCATCCTTATAGAAAAGGATAAAAATGAAAGAACTATTTAAGAGAATCCTTACCGACTTTATCGAAAAAGAGATTAAAGGCATCGTCTCAAGGGAGTATAAGATTCCTCTTGAGAGTAAAAAGATCATCTCTTTGATAGGTGTACGAAGAAGCGGAAAAAGTTCGATCTTGTTTGACCTTATCAATCAACTCAGAAAAGAGATAGCGCGTGAAAATATACTCTATCTCAATTTTGAAGACGACCGGCTTTATCCCTTGAAGATAGAGCATCTTGATCTTGTCTTGGAGTCTTACTTTGAGTTGTATCCTCACAAGCGGAATGAAAAAATCTATCTTTTTTTGGACGAAGTACAGGTGGTAGAAGGGTGGGAGCTTTATGTTCGCAGAGTCCATGACAACTTCAATATCTCAATCTATATCACCGGCTCAAGCGCCAAGCTTCTCTCTACGGAGATAGCCACAAGCCTACGCGGAAGGACGGTAAGTTATGAGATTTTCCCTTTTTCGTTTGCGGAGTATCTCTCTTTTAGGGATATCGAGATCAACCTGCACTCGTCAAAATCACGCAGTTTTATCCAAAATGCTTTTGAGTCCTATATGGTTGACGGTGGTTTTGCCGAGACGATCGGAGAAGAGAGCGATATGGCAAGGAGGATATTGAGCGATTATCTTGAACTGATCGTTTTCAAGGATATAGCCGAACGTCACAACATCTCCAATACAGCACTTTTGAAACATCTCAACAAGTACTGCTTTACCAATATAGCCACACTACTAAGCTTTACCAAGCTTTATAACGAGTTCAAATCACAAGGGTATAAACTGAGCAAAGATACGATTTTTAACTATATGGCGTATCTTGAAGATGCCTATGCGCTTTTTACCGTACCTATATTTAGAAATTCGATCAAAGAGGAGCAGAGAAATCCCAAAAAGATATACGCAGTCGATAACGGTTTTAAAAAAATGTATGACTACGCTATCAGCGAGGACAAAAGCAAGCTCTATGAAAATATCGCTTTCTTGCATTTGCGACGACAGACAAAGCAGATTTATTATTTTAAAGGAGATCAGGAGGTTGATTTTTATGCGAAACTCGACCATGAGGCGTTGCTTGTAAATATCAGCTATGAGATGAAAGAGGCAAAAACAAGAAAAAGAGAGATCAATGGTTTGGTTGAGGCTATGGAGTATTTCTCTATGAAAAAAGCATTTTTGATTACTCGTGAAGAGAAAGATGAGATCATGATAGAGGATAAAAAAATTATCATTTTGCCAATGGTTGAGTGGCTGTTGACTGACTAATAGCAAAGGTAGCAAAGGGGTCAGGTGACAATAACAACTAAGCATCTTTGTGCTGCACTGTTTCTATGAAAAGAGGGGGAATAAATATGCCAAGAAAACCACGTATTGAGATACTAAGCTACTACCATATCATTAACAGAGGCGTAGAGCAAAGAGAGGTGTTTAAAACAGTAGAAGGGACCGTTAAAAATTCTGTGTCAATATAGTAGAATATCAACTACTTAAGGAGAGACACATGGAACTAACAATAGATATGTTTCTTTCCACCACACTCTGCTCTTACTCTCTTCGCATCACTCTTTATTTTTTGTTTGGTGTATTCCAATAAAACAATCTCAAAACAGGGAAATATCTCTTTAAATTTTTCAATGTTGAGTAACGAGAGAAAATAAAATTCCTTATTCTTCAGATGTGATATTTTTGGATTGACAATAGTTTATAACATCTTCGTCAGTTGTATAAAATGGGTCACATTTTCGCTCCAATTCACCCATTGAGAGTTCGTGATATTTGTCATCGGCATTGAGTATCTTTTCGATTTGTCCGATGAATTCGTGATATTTGTCATTGATATTGCAAAGCTTATCAATGGTTTGATAATCAAGCTCTTTGTGAGTCGCCGCAAAAAGCACTTGACTTTCAAACGGATTGGCATGAAGTTTTATCACCCCAATCCCAAACGCACGAGATAACCGCTCCATCTCCTCTTTGAGATTGTCGCTGATTTCAAAAGCGACCAAATAGCCATAATTTGCCCAACTCGAATTAGATACCGCTTGAAAATAGGACTTTTTGAGTTCATAGTCTGAATTTATCTCTTTTTTGAGTTCGTACGAATAGATGTCGCATGAGTCTTTTTTTTCGAGTGTTTTTAGAAGTTTGATACTCGCTTCGTTTTTGAGCCTCGCAAACTTCACACCCACAATATCTGGATGCGCCCATTTCTGGGTCTCATCACGGCTATTTTTGGACTCTTCATGAAGAATAGTTTTGGCGTAGATGTTTATAGAGTTGAGGTAACTTACAAAAAGTGGATGCAAATCTCGTTCGCTAAAATCGGCTTTGGATGGTTTTTTGGGTTCGTATTTTTGTTCTTGCGTTGGTTGTGCTTCAGAAACTTGATTTTTCGCAAGAAAATAGATAAACGAACGACCCTCTTTAATTCGACTGACTCGTGTGTCATTTTTGCGTATAAAATCTCCCATTTGTGCCGAAATCGTTGCATCAGGTGTCAATCCATCAAATACATAAAGTTTGTTTTCTTGAATATATTTACTAATTTCAACTGAACCTGCTGGTCGCCCAATCTCTTCAATCGCTTTTAAAACAGCGTCTTTAATTGTCATTTTTGTTCTTTAATATAATAATTCCTTGTAGCGCTACGAAAATAAGATAATGCCAAATTATTTTTTAAGTGTCAAGTTTCACCACGTTGTACCATTCCATTCAAAGCAATAGTATAAAACTCATCAGGTGAAACTTGACACACTCTACTGGGTGCAGTTAGATTATCGGTTTTAATCGTATCCGTAGAATCAAGAGCTTAAATATAAAATGGTCTTGCTACTTCACTCCAAGTCTTTCATACTCACACCACGCTTTGTCAAGTCGCTCCAAAAATCCCTCTGCAATCACAATCTCTTTGCTCACGGCGATTTTTCCGCTAAATGGATTCATTGCCACTAAGTAGCCACTTTTAGCACCAGTGCAGAGCAACTGTTGCATCACTTGTACTTGATAATATTCGGGAATCTTCCCATCTCGAAGCTCATAATAGGTCTGTTTGCTCACTTTGAGTTCTACGACGATATTGCCTGTCTCGTCGATACCGTCTAAGCTTGCGGCATAGTTGCCATACTCCCAACATTGAGGTTCAAAACGCATTCCAAAATGGAGTTGTGCTTTTTGGCGTACTTCATCTTCGCGTAAAAGTCCACGACGCATTACAAAGTTTTTGCGTTTTGGTGGCATCTGTCCTAACTCTCTTTTTTTCATCACAGTGATATGTTCGTGAGGATTTATTCCGAGTACCGTACTCGCATCGCTTGCACTACGAAATCTTTTACGCCATAAAAACCACGCTTCACTGTGTTGCAAAGAGGCTTCGCCTATGACTTGTTTTGGAGTGTTGAGTGTCATTTGCAGTAAAAATATATCAAAAAGTTTTTATATATGCGAGGAAATTCCCCACGCCACAAATGGAATCGAGGATTTGATGAGCATAAAGATATTTTGAAGCTGTTTTTTATCAAGAACCATAGTTGCTTCGCTTTGGTCGGATATGAACTTAAGAAGTGTTTGTTCATTTTTGGCTATGAAGCTAAACTCTATCGTCACAAGAAGTTCATCGTTTTGTTTGTAGAGTTCAAGATTGGTTGTGTCGGTTTTGCTTGCATTACTGATGGTTTGTATCATCTGCTCTTTTGATTGAGGTGCTGTTGGGAGATGTGTTTTATAGACTTTGGCGACATACTCATCAAATCGTGAATACATCATCAAAATAAAGCTACGCGTAATCATAAAATCAATGCGATTCTCAAAACTATCGTAGTTGATAGAGATGCGTATACGATCCTCTCTTGGGTCATATTTTGGTGTAAGGGTTTGGATTTGTACGTTACGTTTGCTCATAAAACTCTTTTTTTGTATGGATTTTGTTTTTTTGTGCAAAATCATATCCTAACTGTACTATGGGTTAGGAATCTCGCAATGATGGTCATTGCGAGAAGTTTAATGATTTAAGCTTATCTTGGATTAAAATTGATCGTCTCTACAGTGATATTTTTGAGTGGTGCGTGAACCATATACTCTTTGATGTACTCCGCGACATCGTAAGAGACTGATTTAGAGTTGCTAAAGTCGATAATCACTTTTGCACCATTGGGTATCTCTTCGAGTTTGCTGATAATGCTCGCTTTGTTGAAAAACGACACCTCTTGTGACAACATAATATGGTGTATTTTTTGCCCTTGTTCATCGCTTGTGATATCTTTCATAAAGTAGGAGTTGCGGTAGCTGTGATGCAATGCAAATCCAATACCAATCAAAACACCGCTCATGACACCTGTAAGCAAATCGGTAAAAATCATAATAACAATCGTAGCGATAAACGGCACAAACTGTTCCAATCCCAATCGATACATTTGGATAAAGAGTTTGGGTTTTGCCAATTTATATCCCACAAAAATCAAGATCACCGATAAGCTTGAGAGTGGAATGAGATTGAGCAGTGAGCCAATCGTCACAACACTAATCAAAAGCCAAAAACCGTGCAAGATTGCTGAGAGTTTGGACTGTGCACCAAAGGTGATGTTTGCGGAGCTTCTTACGATCACTTGAGTGACGGGAAGTCCGCCGATGAGTCCTGATAAAAAGTTGCCAACACCTTGTGCTTTTAACTCACGATTGGTTGGCGTGACTCTACGATAAGGATCAAGTTTGTCAGTCGCTTCGACACTGAGTAGCGTCTCAAGGCTTCCTAATATGGCGATGACTATGGCGACTTTGTAGACCATCACATTACTCAACGCTTCAGTGAAGTTTGGAAGATATATTTGTGTGGCGATATCGCTCCACGAGTGAATAATCGGTAACACAACCATTTGATTTGGTGAAAGTGTGAAGCCCAGTACGCCATTTTGGTAGAGCATTACCATCGCTATCCCCGCAAAAACCACACCAATAGGTGCTGAGATGATATGAAAAAATCGGTATTTTTTTGCCAATGCTTCCCACGCAATAAACAGCACAATCGATACAATAGAGATCAATACTGCTCCCATCGTAAATGATGTAAACGAATGTT
Organism: Sulfurovum sp.; assembly: GCA_020719895.1. GTDB lineage: Bacteria > Campylobacterota > Campylobacteria > Campylobacterales > Sulfurovaceae > Sulfurovum. The sequence continues at coordinate 5,314 of DYPM01000061.1, forward strand.
CCAAAATCGTTATAGTGTTTTCACCTTGAGCAACATCAAATTGTTCGTCGCTGATATGACCTGCTTGATATCCTAAAACAAAAGGTATTTGTTTGAGAATGATAAGAATCCCAATACCCGACAACATTCCCGTGATGACACTGGTGGGGAAAAAGTAAGCAATAAATCCCAGCCGTGCAAACCCCATTGCAACTTGAATCAATCCTGCGATGACGATTGATACCAAAAATACTTCAAATCCTCCCAATTTGTCTATTCCTTCTAAAACAATGACTGCAAGTCCAGCCGCAGGACCACTAACGCCGAGTCTTGAGCCACTCAAATATCCAACAGCAATCCCACCAATAATGCCTGCTACAACACCTGAAAACAACGGTGCACCAGACGCAAGTGCAATCCCTAAACACAACGGAAGTGCGACAAAAAAGACAACAATACTTGCCGAAAAATCGGCTTTGATATGTGAAACCATTATGACTCCAACGTTTTATAAGATTTAAACAATTTTTCTTGTGGATCGTAATATTCAATCTCTCCTGTCAAGAGATCATACATCCATCCGTGAATATCCAACACTCCAGCATCGACTTTGAGTCGCACTTGTGGATAGGTGAGGAGATTTTCTATCTGTGAAATCACAGAGAGTTTTTCACTCAAACGAAGCAACTCTTCTTTTGGAGCCGTTTCTCCCAATGTATTGACTGCTAAATTTTTGGCTTTCTCTCCAAGACTCAACCATTTTTTAGTATGGATAAAATCAAACTTATCAATATCTTCATAAAGAGAAGCAATCGCACCACAATGAGTATGTCCACAAACGATAATCTGCGACACATTCAGTGCCACTACTGCGTACTCTATCCCCGATGCAGTCGCGTGAAAGTCATCATCAGGTTTGTAAGGAGCGACAAAATTACCGACATTGCGTATGACAAACAAATCTCCAGGATCTGCATTGACAATAAGACTTGGAATGACTCTTGAGTCAGCACATCCGATAAACAACGCTTTGGGGCTTTGACCATTTTTGACAAGATCAAGCAGTGCTTTTTCGTTTTCTTTAAAATAGCTATTTTTAAACATATCATTGCCATCAAGCAAGACACTTTTTTTAAACATGGTTTTTCCTTTGAAATATATGATGGGCATCCCTAAAACCACATCTTGTTATTGCGGGCTTGACCCGCAATCTCGTATTTGTGGTATATGAGATACCGAATCAAGTTCGGTATGACAGTTTTTTAGAGATTCCCTGATTCTAAGGCTTTACAAGAAAATCGTTTCTCTTGAAAAGCAAATAATAAAATGTAAGATTAATTAGGAATGTTAAAAAGTGTCAGGAGGTTTCGTGAGATCTTCTATGAGAAGATTGTCTTTGATTGATTTGTTGTTGAGATATTTTGTCGATAGATTGGTATAGTAAAGTGTGAGATTTGTCGGAGCGATAAACTTATCAATATCGTTTTGGTCATAATTGTTTTTGTCGGTTTTGTCGCCCAACTCATCAAGCGAAACCTCTACAACTGCATGATTATCGATGAGTGTTGCGTGCGATGACTGCAACGAAGCAAATACCATGATAATAATAAGAGAGAATTTTAGTATGATTTTCATGACGCAGATTATAATGATTAAAAATAAATCAAATATGAATCAAGACTTCTAAACAAATAGATTGCTTCACAATGTTCGCAATGACAAATCTCGTCATTGCGAGGCTTTACCCTACGGGATTTCGCTTCGCTACATGAAAAAGCCGAAGCAATCCAAAATGTAGTTTTTAGAGATTCCCCAATGTTTATTCAGAGGTCTCATTTCTCTAAAAGAGCGGAAGATAACCATAACCATCGCTTTGTGCATCGATGAGTGCTAAAGTAGCGTTGGGGACAATTTTGACAAATGGATAGAGTGTTTTTGGATCTATATTGTGCTTTTTCATTCCTACTTCACATATCTCAAACTCCACGCCATAACTCTGTGCTAAATCGCCCAATTTTTTGCCCAACTCTACCATTTTGGGATTGCTGGAGCGTTGAAAAAACGGATAGCTTTCGCCATGAATCACCACTTTGACGTGAAGTTCTTCGAGGTGGTTTTGATAGTAAGCGATATTTTTGATGATAGATGAGATGAGTTGCATTTCTATCTTTTTGATATCGCCCGTACGAAGATCATAGACTGCTTTTTTTTCGGTTGTTTTCTCCATCTCTTCAGTGTTCGCACCAAATATGATAGAAGGAGAGAGAAACATCATCCAAGCAATCGATATCCAAATTATCTTTTGCATTATCGTCTCTTTATTCTGTGAGGCTTGAGAGAATTTTTTCCATTCTATTTTGTGCATCTTTGAGTTCTTTAAGAGAGGCTTTGTCGTCGATTGATAATGCACTAATCCAGTTGTAGACTGATGGAAAACCAAGCTTCATTTGTGACTCTCCTTTTTTCATATACATATAGAGTGAACACGGTGCAAATGCTCCTGCTTCAGGGCGTACTTTGGCAACAGTGTAGATGACAGGAAGTTTGCAAATAGAGTAAACATCATAAAAGTAAAACCCTTCATAGTTTTTTTCATCAAAATCGTAGTTGAGATCATTGAATCCTGCCATGACAAAACCATTGGGAGAGAGTTCGCCTTCAAATCCCATCTGAAACTCCTCTTTGGCATCTTCCCACGACGCAGAATCCATCTCTATCTCAAATGTCGTGACGCGTTTTCCATCGATAGGTTTTGGCGAATAGGGAATGGTGATAAATTTGCCGTTTGGCATTGCACTTTTGAGTGCTTCGTGTATCATTTTGCCGATTTTTTGGAGTGTCGGATTGTTTGCTGGAATTCCCATAATCGTTGCCATTGTCTCTGGTGTGAGAGTGGAAACTGAAATGGTCGTTTCTCCTTTTTTGGTCCAAATCGACATACTCATTGGAGCAAAAAGACCGATTTGCGGATAGGTTTTGACCAACTCCAAAACATCAGATTTACTAAAAAAAGTAGCAAGATTATAGACTGTAAATCCACTCTCTTTAAACTGCTTGACAAAAGGGACATTCATATCTCTATTTTCAGAGATATACAATCCTGCTTTTTCAAACGCAGAACCGATGGTTTGTGGGGTGATTTTCCCATCTTTGTTTTCAGATTGAAATATCTGAATCTCTTGTGCCAAAATCACTGTTGCAGTGATCGCCATTGCTGTAAAAAGCTTTAATAAATGTGTCATTGTTTTTCCTTTTTTTATTCCATTAAGGACGGATATAAATCCATCCACCGACTTGCCGTTCGATGAGTTCTACAATTCCCGCTGTAACCACTTCGACATTTTCTAAAAGTGCTTTTTTGTCGATATTGTAGGTTCTCATCGTATTTCCACACGCGATAAACTCTACATCATAGGTCATGAGTGACTTTAGTCGTGGTTGAATTGTCGTGTCAAAGAAATGAGACTCTTTGAGTACGGCTTTGATTCCTTTACCATAGCATACAATTGCTACTTCGCACATTTGTGGACCGTAAAACTTCATCACATTGCTTGCACTTGAGAGAACGTGTGAGATCTCATACTCATCATCGCTGGTGATTGGAAAGATAAACTGCCTTGGATTGTCGATATTGGGTTTAGGGTTTGAGAGTTGCGTATCTGAAAAGAGCATTACTGCCATTGTCAGCCACGCTATCCATAGTTTTTTCACTGTTTTGCTCCTTTGATTTGAGATGTGTTCCATCTTTTTTGTGCTTCTTTGAGAATCTCAAGAAAGTCCTCTTTGTTCCACGAGCCTGGTACAGTATAAAGCGTTTTTTGCTCAGGTGTCAAAAAAAGAAAAGTGGGTGTCATCTTGATATTCTCTTTGGATGGATTTTTCTCTTTGTCCAAATCGACTGTGACGGGGATAAAATCGTGAGCGATTGCTTCTATCACTTCGCTATTGTTTAACACTTCATCTTCCATTTTTTTGCAATATCCACAATGGGTAGCACTAAAAAACACCATCACAGGTTTGTGGTTTTGACGTGCATTCTCAAGAGCCTTTTGGTAGCCTTGATACTCCATTTTGGAGGTTTCGTATCTTTTTGGATCATACGCCATCAATAACGCTACGATTGCTTCAAACTCCTCTTCACTCAAAGAGATTGCAGGCATCGTCTCAAAAAATGCAAGCACTTGAGGCATACAAATACTTTTTTGTTTGTCTGGAGTCGTGAAATAATCTTGTAAAAAACTCTCAATCTCCATCTGTTGCATCTCGCTATCGCCGTTTGGATCTCCGATACGACTTTTGAGTCTATAGACGATTTGATTGATTGTTGGTGCTTTGAGATGAAGTAGTTCGTTGTTGTCATGCATAAAGTTTTTTTCAAGCTCACCTATCGGGCGATAGAGTTGGTGGCACGAAGCACATTTTTTTTGATACACCATTTCTCCATCAAGACCAAAAGAGAGAGTGATACACAAAGCAATGGCGATACTTGCACGAACAAATAGACTACTCATCATCTTCATCGCTCATTTCTAATTCAGTATAAGCATCAAGTAGATTGCGATTGTGCAGCAGCTGATACATTCCCTCTTTTTTGAAATCGGGCATTTTGATTTTTTCAGTAATCTCTTCGATTCCCACTTCGCTGTTAAGAGCCTCGCTTACTTTTGTTTTGATCTCACTCAAATAAGCACGCTCTCTTGATGTAGCAGTCGCATCGGTAATCGTACCGTGACCTGTGAGAATGTAAGTTGGATGTAACGCATCTATTACGTCTAATGCCTTGAGTGAACCGATGAGTGAACCGTCTCGCATCGATGTAATCCGTTGGTTGAAGACCAAATCACCTGTAAAAACTGCCTTTTGCGTAGGCAAATAGACGATGAGGTCTTCATCAGTATGGGCTTTGCCCTCAATGACGCGGGTGATTATAAAACGCGTATTTCCGACTGTGAGCGTTTCGTTTTGATCCACTACGCTATCTAATGCGACGACTCTTGTCTCTTTAAACGCCTCTGTGGAGACCAAATGGCTCATTCTTGTCGTGTTTGCATCAATCGCACTGTTTTTGTTTGCGATTTTCTGTTCATAGGTTCGAGGTCCGATGAGCAACGCCCCTTGTTCTTTGTAAAATCCATTTCCAAGCCAATGATCATCGTGTTCGTGTGTGGTTATCACATACTTGACAGGAAGTTTTGCGATGTATTGCATTTTGTCATACGCCTCTTTGGCATAACGGTAAGTTGGTCCTGCATCTATCACTACAAACCCTTCTGTGGTTTTGACATAACAGCTATTGACCATATTTCCATTGTTCTCTTTGGTAATCTCTTCAAACTTACCAAAAAAGCAGTAAATAGTGTCGGTTACTTTGTGTGAAGTCAATCCATACTCAAAAGCATGCAAAGAGAGCGTCAATAAGAGTGCAACGAGAAGAAACCTCATATCTATTCCTTTTTGAGAGTTTTTCTAAAGAGCGACAAGTCGCGAGAGCCGTCTGCTTAAGACCTAATTTTTGGCTTTGCC
>DYPM01000182.1 GCA_020719895.1 Sulfurovum sp.
ATCTCTAAAAACTACATTTTAGATTGCTTCGGCTTTTACAAAGCCTCGCAATGACGGGATTTGTCATTTCGAACAAAGTGAAGCAATCTATGTTTTTAGAGGTTCCCATATGAAACATTTCGCAAGAGATCCATATCTTCATTTTTTGATTGGTGGTGTGTTGCTTTATCTTCTTTTTGGTTGGCTTCATCAAGATACACCCAAAGAAAAATCTCTGCTGGGATATGAACAACAGGCTTTAGCGGTTAAGTTTGCAGAGACTTGGGGCAAAGCACCAAACCAAAATACGATGCGTTTGATACAAAAACAATATCTGTTTGATGACGCACTTTATGAAGAGGCACGCCGTCTTGAGCTTGACCGATTGGATGAGCAAATACACCGACGTATGGTGACAAAGATGAAACAGATCATCACAGCCTCTTTTGTTGATACCAATATCACGCAAGCTACACTCCAAAATTTTTATCGTGAGCATCTTGAGAGCTATACGAACGCAGAGAAGATGAGATTGATTGCGATTTTGCTTCCAAAGTACGAAGAGAACCAAACTGATTTTGTAGAGATGTTCAATACCTTTCGCCTCTCAAGCAATGAAGTAAGTGGATTTTTAACTCCCACACAAACCTCTTCTATAGTCGAAGGCAACCGCGAAACAATCGCCTCAATGTTTGGAAAATATGTTGCATTTGAAGTGTGGCAAATGCAAAGTAACCGATGGCACACCGTTGCGCACTCTAAAGAGGAGCGATATGCTATCTATATTATCAAACGTGAAGGTGGCGAGCCTTTGAGTTACGATGAGGTTGAGACACGCGTCTATGATGATTATAGAGCGACACAACACATCAATGCACTCCAAAATTATGCCAAAGAGGCGAAGTGATGAAAATGCAAATATGGTGGCTTCTCATCATCGCCACACTTACAGCCAAAGCACACCACTCAGGACTCTCCTATCTACAACTCACGCAAAACAACGAAGCAAAAATCTCTGTTGTCTATAAAAAACCCATTCAAGATATCGCCATTGATGATATCTTCGTACGATTTCCTGCGACATGCAAAAGAACAACATTCATCAATGAAACATTTGAAAATGAATATATCATTAAACACTACACACTTCAGTGTGCGACACATGGACTTATCGATGAACGTATTTGGGTTGAAGGATTGGTAGCTTCTGACAAAGGAGTATGGATCAATTTTGTCGCACCAAACTTTAGCTCCAAAGGAATGCTTACAGATAAAATCCCTTTTTTGCATCTTCAGTATGACAAAAACATCGCAACGACACTTTACGCCTACTTGACTCTCGGTATTGAGCATATTTTATTAGGGATTGATCATCTGGCATTTGTGCTGGGATTGATGCTTTTTAGACTCGGCACAAGACGGCTTATTTATGCTGTGAGTGCCTTTACGCTTTCACATTCATTGACTTTGGGATTGAGTATTTTTGAGATTATTACTGTACCGACTGCTTTTGTCGAAGCGATGATTGCCCTAAGCATCGTCATTCTCTATCGTGAAGTGATCATCGAAAATCCTTCGATTAAAAAAGGGTTTTATCGAATGGTATTTCTCTTTGGATTACTTCACGGTCTTGGATTCTCTTCGGTTTTACAAGATATCGGACTTCCCAAAGAGGATGCCATACCAGCACTTTTTGCATTTAATGTTGGTATTGAGCTTGGACAATTGATGTTTATCGCCACAACAACGATATTTTTTGGATTTTTGATACGACTATGGAGCAACGGTGCAGATCAAGTACACCGTACTATCGCCTATACGATTGGCTCTATCGCCACTTTTTGGCTGATAGAACGTATTGAGGGGTTTGTGGCGTGATGAGACTACTTTTTAGATCTTCTCCCACTCAAACAC
>DYPM01000183.1 GCA_020719895.1 Sulfurovum sp.
CGGGAAAAGTGACAATGACCGCCCTTCCTTTGGGTGATAGATAACTTAGGGCGTGTAACACAAAAGCAAAATCGGCTTTTGATTTTGGAGCTAACACACCCGCAGGAGCAAAGCGGTCATCATTAATTAGCGTTGGGTCATCGTCACCAATCCAGGTTACCGAGTAAGGAGGATTGGAAACAATGGCGTCAAAAGGTTTGTCATCACCGAAATGTGGATCAAGCAGGGTGTTGTCTAAAGCAATGTTAAATTTTTCATAGTTGATATTATGTAAAAACATATTCATTCTAGCTAAGTTATAAGTCGTGTGGTTTATCTCTTGCCCAAAAAAACCATCTTCAATTTTATATTTGTCAAAGGTTTTTTTTGCTTGCAGAAGCAGAGAACCAGAACCGCAAGCTGGGTCATATATCTTGTTTACCTCGTCTTGCTTGTGCATTACCAATTGTGCAATGAGCTTGGATACGTGCTGGGGTGTAAAAAACTCGCCTCCCGATTTTCCGGCATTGGCGGCATAATTGGAGATTAGAAATTCGTAGGCATCACCAAAAAGGTCTATATGATTCTCATCAAATTTTCCAAAATTTAAACCTGCTACACCTTTTAAAACGGATGCTAATCGGCTGTTTTTATCTTTGACTGTATTCCCCAATCGGGTGCTTGTGGTGTCAAAATCGGCAAACAAACCTTTAATTTTTGATTCTGATGGGTACCCGTTTGCAGAACTTTCAATAGCATTGAAAATGGATTTTAGTTCTGTGTTGAGATGTTCATTGTTATTAGCATTATTGGCAACATTTACAAAAAGTTGACTGGGCTTGATGAAGTAACCTTTTGATTTAATGGTATCGACTTGTATTTCAGAGGAGATATCAGAGTCTGGAAGAGCGGCATAGTTTACGCTTGCATCCCCACCTTGGATGTAATTGGTAAAGTGCTCACTAATAAACCTATAAAATAAAGTACCTAAAACAAATTGTTTAAAATCCCATCCATCAACTGAGCCACGAACTTCGTTGGCAATTTTCCAGATTTTCGCTTGCAATTCTTCTCTTTGTGCTGTACTTGTCATTTTGTTTCCTTTTTTGAGTTTCGCATGCAAGAAGATTTTTGTTCTGTGATAAAGCAAGATATTTTAACACTTTAATCGATTAGAAATTTTGCGGCAGCAGAAAGTACCTGCGAGGGAATGGTGTGGCCGCCAGAAAAAAAATGCTCCTCCAGAACAGCACCCCGGCTGCGAAGCAATTCTGCTAAAGGAGCAATCAAGTCAAACGGCAAAACCATGTCCTCTCTACCATGTGACAAAAATATTTTGGTAGAAAAATTATCTGACTCGCGACGAGAGCGTGAAGTGAGCGTGGGCGAAAATAAGAGCAGCCCCTGTGGCGGCACAGATAAACGGCAGCCTGCTTCCATCGCGAGCATGGCTCCCTGGCTAAAGCCACCGACAACGGTATTCCAAGGATCCAAAGAAAGGGATTGCATGAACACTGAGATTAAGTCACCCGCCTCTTTTAATCCCGGGGGATCTACCGCAGCAAAAGCGTGCAGGTTTCCCGTGCTCCAAGCCTCTTCCAAAAAAGTAAAGTCAATAGGGAACCACGCACGGCCCCAAGCATCGGTAGGAAAAGGCCCTTCGGGAAAAAACCAGTTTGCCTGCGGCATGTCTGCTTCATCGGCCAGAAAAGAGAGATCCATCGCATTGGCTCCAAAACCATGGATCATGACTATATTGAGCTTTGCGCCATTATCGCGCTCAATGTAATGCAGTCCGCTTTGCTGCTCTATTTTATTAAGATTCATTGAATTCGTTTCCTTAAATTTTTTCAAACCTTTCGTTAAGATTTTCAGGGTTGCCAATGACAATAAGCAGGCGTGTGCGGGGTAT